>CAZTEM010000063.1:0-19124 GCA_964612755.1 uncultured Desulfobacterales bacterium
AAGAGAAGGTGGACGTACGGTTGGTGCAGGTGTTATTGGCGAGATAATTGAGTAAGTTAGGAAAGAAACAAAGTTATGATAAAGACCAAAATTAGAATCAGGCTTAAAGCCTACGATCACAAGCTTCTTGATCAATCTGCGTTGGATATTGTCGATACAGCCAGAAAAACAGGAGCAAGGGTGGTAGGTCCAGTACCGCTTCCCACTGTAATAAATAAATTTTGTGTTTTGCGATCTCCACATGTTAATAAAAAATCACGTGAACAATTTGAGATAAGAACACATAAGAGAATGATGGACATAATGGAACCGACCCAACAGACTGTCGATTCATTAATGAAACTTGATCTTTCACCTGGTGTGAATGTTGAGATAAAATTATAGTTTAATGACAGGGAATGAAATGAGCACAGGGATATTAGGTAAAAAAATTGGAATGACAAGTGTTTTTGAATCTGACGGAAGGCTTGTGCCTGTTACTATTGTACAGGCAGGACCATGTGTCATAACACAGATTAAAAATATTAAAACTGATGGTTATGAGGCTCTTCAATTGGGCTTTGGTGAAGTTGACATGAAGAAAATGAACAAACCTGAATCCGGTCATTTTGAAAAGAGTGGTGATAAAGGTTTTTCAACTTTGCGTGAGTTCAGAGTAGAAAATACAGAAGACTATGAACTTGGACAGGTTATTGACCTGAGCATGTTTAAAGTCGGAGATAAAATAGTCCTTTCCGGTATTTCTAAAGGTCGTGGTTTCCAAGGTACTGTAAAAAGGCATGGTTTTGCCAGAGGACCTGAAACACATGGTTGCAGGAATCATAGAAAACCCGGTTCAATAGGGCAAAGTGCCTGGCCAGCTCGAGTAATTAAAGGGAAAAGAATGCCGGGACGTATGGGTAATGACAGGATTACTGTAAAGAATTTAAAAGTAGTCGACATTAAATCAGAAGAGAATATAATTTTAATAAAAGGCGCTGTTCCAGGATCCAAAACAGGTATTGTGGAGTTAAAAAAAGTCGATTAAATTTTTTTATTAATTGATGCCTTTGAAGCAAATAATACAAGGGGCCGCAGGTATTGCACAATCATGAGCAGTGATGTGCGGTCTTAAATTTAGTAAAGAGGAACAATATGGCTGCTGTAGAAGTTATGGACAGAGCAGGTAAGAAAGTATCGAGTGCCGATCTTTCAGATGATATATTTACTATGCCTGTTAAAAAAAGTATTCTTCACGATGTAGTGAGAATGCAGCTTGCAAAAAGAAGGTCTGGCACTGCCAAGGTCAAAGGCAGGTCGGAAATTGTTGGCAGTACAAAGAAGTTGTACAGACAAAAAGGAACCGGTAATGCTCGTTCCGGTGATGTTAAATCACCTCTCCGCAGAGGTGGTGGAGTTATTTTTGGACCTAGCCAAAGATCATACTCTCATAAAATCCCCAAAAAAGTCAGACAAAAAGCTTTGAAAATGGCTTTGAGTTCAAAACTTGAAGCTAATGAGTTATTTGTTATTGACGATCTTAAATTAGACCAGATCAAAACCAAAGAATTTGCTAAAATTTTAAAAGATTTAAATCTAAAGAAAACTTTAGTTGTTTTTGATAATGATGATCAAAATGTAATTCTATCTGCTAGAAATATTCCTAATGTTAAATTAATCAAATCAGCAGGGTTAAATGTTTATGATATTTTAAATTATGACAATCTGCTTTTGGTTGAATCTTCTATTAAGAATATTGAAGGGAGGTTCTAGTAATATGCTAAAAGAATATGATATACTCAGAGGACCTGTTATTACGGAAAAAACAACTCTTCAAAAAGAATATCACAATCAAATCACATTTGAAGTTGATATAAATGCCAACCGAGTTGAGATTAAAAATGCAGTTGAAAGAAATTTTGATACCAAGGTTTTAAAGGTAAGGACATGTCTGGTAAAGGGTAAAACTACACAGAGAGGGAAAATTTCAGGCAAAAAAAAGGATTGGAAAAAAGCTGTTGTTAAGCTTATGCCGGGGCAGAAAATTGATTTTTTTGAAGGCGTTTAAAGAGGTATATATATGTCAATTATAAAGACAAAACCAACATCACCTGGAAGAAGAGCACAGGAATATCTTTCATTTGATGAGATTACAGAAACAAAACCTGAAAGAAGACTGCTTAAAAAATTAAATAAGCATACTGGTCGGAATTCATATGGACGGGTTACAAGCAAGAGAAAAGGCGGCGGTGTAAAAAGACTTTACAGGATTATTGATTTTAAAAGAGATAAAGATGGGATTCCTGCTAAAGTAGTTACCATTGAATATGATCCCAACAGAAGTGCAAGGATTGCCCGTCTTGTTTATAAAGATGGTGAGAAAAGATATATTATTGCACCTAAAGATATTAAAGTTGGTGATGAAATAGAAACAGGTCCTGATGCAGATATCAAGCCTGGGAACTGCTTGCCTCTTGAAAATATACCAACTGGTACAAGAATCCATAATATAGAGCTTAAGCAGAATAAAGGTGGACAAATTGTCAGAAGTGCCGGTGGTTATGCAAGATTGATGGCAAAAGAAGGTGATTATGCGCAAATTTTGCTTCCATCCAGTGAAGTAAGAATGGTTCATCTTAAATGCAAGGCAACCATTGGTAGAGTTGGAAATGAAAAACATGGTGATGTTAAAATAGGAAAAGCAGGACGAGCCAGATGGCTTGGTCGACGCCCTAAATCAAGAGGTGTTGCAATGAACCCTGTTGATCATCCCATGGGTGGTGGTGAAGGAAGATCTGCAGGTGGAAGACACCCATGTACACCTTGGGGTGTTCCAACTAAAGGTTATAGAACCCGAAAGAATAAACGTACAGATAAATATATTGTTAAGAGAAGATCAAAAAGGAAATAAGGTGATTTAATATGCCAAGATCATTAAAAAAGGGTCCTTATATTGCCCAGGAACTTTTAAAGAAAGTTTTAAAAGCAGTCGAGTCAAATAGTCATGCAGTGATTAAAACCTGGTCAAGGAGATCAACGATTTTTCCAGAAATGGTTGGGCTTACATTAGCTGTACATAATGGGAAAAAATTTATTCCGGTCTACGTGTCTGAGAACATGGTTGGTCATAAGTTAGGAGAATTTTCTCCAACAAGAGTCTTCTATGGTCATGCTGGAAGTAAAAAAACAAGAGTGTAGTGTAAGGATATACAAATGGAAACTATAGCAAAAACAAGATTTGTAAGAATTTCTCCCTTTAAACTGCGTTTGCCCATTGAACGGGTTAAAGGCAAGAATGTTGAGACAGCGTTAAATATTTTGAAGTTTATGCCTGTAAAAGCAGCTGGCATTATAGGCAAAACATTAAAATCTGCAATAGCAAATGCAGAACATAATAATGAACTTGATATTGATGATTTGATTGTAAAGAATATTATTGTAGATCATGGTCCGACTATGAAAAGGTTTAGACCAAGGGCAAGAGGACGGGCAACCAGAATCTTAAAACGAACTAGTCATCTAACTGTAATAGTCGAATAACCGGTTGAGATAAGGAGGAGCAGGCTTGGGTCAGAAAGTAAATCCGATTGGATTAAGGTTAGGAATCGTAAAAACTTGGGATTCTAAATGGTATGCTGATAAAGATTATGCAAAATATGTATATGAAGATTTCAGAGTCCGAAAATTTTTGAAAAAAAAATTATACCATGCTGGTATTTCAAAAATTGAGATTGAACGTTTTGCAAAACAAATTAGAATCAGAGTTTTTGCCTCCAGACCAGGAATTATTATTGGTAAAAAAGGATCTGAGATAGCTCTTTTGAAAAAAGACTTAGAAAAGATGTTATCGTCTGATGTCTTGATTGATATTAAAGAAGTCCGCAGAGCAGAAACAGATGCTCAACTGGTAGCAGAAAACATTGCTTTGCAGCTTGAAAGAAGGATTGCTTTTAGAAGAGCGATGAAAAGAAGTGTATCTACTGCTATGCGTTTTGGTGCAAAAGGAATAAAAATAATTTGTTCCGGCAGATTAGGCGGCGCTGAAATGGCAAGAACCGAATGGTATAAAGAAGGAAGAATACCTCTTCATACTTTGCGGGCAGATATAGATTATGGTTTTATTGAAGCAAGAACAACTTATGGAGCAATTGGTATTAAAGTATTCATTTTCAAAGGTGAAGTTATTAATACAAATACAAAAAATTCTTAAAAGATTATTGTTCCAGTTGATTTAGGAGAATATAAATAAATGCTTAGTCCCAAAAATGTAAAATTCCGCAAACGTATGCGTGGAAGAATGAAAGGAAAACCAACCAGAGGTGTTAGTCTCAGCTTTGGTGATTTTGGATTGCAATCAACTGAAAGTGGATATGTAAATGCCAGGCAAATTGAGGCAGCAAGGATTGCACTTACAAGGCATGCTAAAAGAGCTGGTAAATCCTGGATTCGTATTTTCCCTGATAAACCAATTACCAAAAAGCCTGCAGAAGTTAGAATGGGTAAGGGTAAAGGTGACACCGATGCATGGGTTGCAGTCGTACGACCTGGAAGAATCATTTATGAAATGGAAGGCGTTTCAAGAGAGGTTGCACAACAGGCATTACAACTTGCAGCAAGTAAACTTTCCGTAAAGACACGTTTTGTGGAAAGGAGATAAAGGTATGAAAGTAAGTGAGCTTCGAGAAAAAAGCAAAGAAGAAATCATAGTTCAATTAAGTGAATTGAAAAAAGAGTATTTTAATATGCGCTTTCAACATAAATCAGGGCAATTAGCCAACACAGTTGGATTGCCTAATATCAGAAAAAATATTGCAAGAGTTATGACCATTGCAAGGGAAAAAAACATTAACTTAAGCTAATATTGAAAAGATTTATTATGACAGAAAAACGAAATAAAAAAGAATTACATGGTCAGGTGGTATCGGATAATATGGATAAATCAATTGTTGTCCGGGTTGAGAGATTTGTTAAACATAGTGTTTACAAAAAATATATTAAGCGTGCTACAAAATATTTGGCTCATGACGAGAAAAACGAATGTAAGATTGGTGATGAGGTTAAAATTATTGAAACACGACCATTGAGTAAAACAAAATATTTTCGAGTAAAAGAAATACTGAGAAAGGCTGTTTAAGCAAAGGGAGCCATAAAATGATTCAGAGCGAGACCAGACTCACAGTCGCTGACAATTCCGGTGCAAAAGAAGTTCTTTGCATTAAAGTTTTGGGCGGTTCAAGAAGAAGATTTGCAACTATCGGAGATATTATAACTGTATCAGTTAAAGAAACCATTCCTGATGCAAAGGTCAAAAAAGGGGATGTTGTTCAGGCTGTTATTGTGAGAACAAAAAAGGAAATTCAGCGACCTGACGGCTCAACAGTCAGGTTTGATGATAATTCAGCAGTTATTATTGAAAAAAACAACGAGCCTATTGGAACACGTATCTTTGGACCTGTTGCAAGAGAACTTAGAAACAAAAAGTTTATGAAAATTATATCACTTGCTCCGGATGTTATATAGAGCATATTGGTTAGGAGAAAATTTCTAATGGTAAATACAAAAATTAGAATTAGAAAAGATGATAAAGTTAAGATCCTTACTGGCAAGGATAAAGGCAAAATAAGTAAGGTCTTAAAAGTTATAAAAAAGACAAATAGAGCAGTAGTTGAAAATATTAATGTTGTAAAAGTTCATCAACAGCCTACTCAAGCAAACCCACAAGGTGGAATTATTGATAAATCAATGCCTTTAGAAATATCAAATATGATGCTTATGTGTAATCATTGTGTGAAACCAACACGGATTGGTATTAAACAGCTTGAAAATGGTAAAAGAGTCAGAATCTGCAAAAAGTGTAATGAACAAATCGATTCTTAAGAATCGAAAGCGGGGAAATTAGATGTCAACTTTAATTGAAAAATATAAAAACGAAATAGTTCCTGAGTTAATGGAAGCTTTTAAATACAATAGTATTATGCAGGTTCCAAAACTTGAGAAAATAGTTCTGAATATGGGGTTGGGAGAAGGCTCGGTTAATCCAAAGATTGTAGATTCTGCTGCAAATGATTTGACAACAATTGCAGGTCAAAAAGCTATGATAACAAAAGCGAAAAAACCAATTGCAGCTTTTAAATTGCGTGCTGGAATGCCAATTGGCAGTATGGTCACTTTACGCAGAAAAAAAATGTATGATTTTTTTGGTAAACTGGTCAACATAGCTTTACCCCGTGTTAGAGATTTTAAGGGTATTTCAGGAAAAGCTTTTGATGGTCGGGGTAATTATAGCTTGGGTATTACCGAGCATATTATTTTCCCGGAAATCGATTATGACAAAGTGGATAGCATTAGAGGACTTAATGTGACTATTGTTACAACGGCTCAAACTAATGAAGAAGGTAAGAAATTGCTAAAAGCATTAGGTATGCCTTTTAGGAATTAAAATTACAGGGAGGTAGTACCTTGGCTAGAACGTCTCTTATCGTAAAAGCAACAAGAAAACCTAAGTTTAAAGTTAGAGGATATAACAGATGCCCTTTTTGTGGCAGACCAAGAGGTTTTTTGAGGAAGTTTGGAATGTGTAGAATTTGTTTTCGGGAATTAGCATCAGCAGGAAAACTTCCCGGAGTTACAAAATCAAGCTGGTAAGGCATTTATAACTATTGATAATTATTTCAAATGAAATAGTTTAGGAGAATAACAATATGGCAATGAGTGATCCAATTGCAGACATGCTTACACGGATTAGAAATGGTGGAAAAGCAGAATTTGCTAAAGTGGATATCCCCGGGTCCAAATTAAAAGTTGAATTGGCGCGGGTGCTGAAAGAGCAAGGATACATTAAGGATTATAAATTTCTTGATGACAAATTACAAGGCGTCCTTCGGGTATATTTGAAATATATGCCGGACAGGAGACCTGTAATTTTTGGTATTGACCGTGTAAGTAAACCTGGATGTCGAGTATATAGTAAAGCAAAGATGATTAAGCCTGTGCTAAATGGGCTTGGGATCTCTATTGTTTCTACTTCAAAAGGTTTAGTTACAGATAAACAGGCAAGAGAAGCAAACATGGGCGGCGAGATTCTTTGTAATGTTTGGTAATCAGGTGGAGTATCAGGAGTAATATAATATGTCTAGAATAGGAAAAAAACCAATTCAGCTTTTAGCAAAAGTAAAAGCTGCGGTTAAAAATGAACAGATAAAAGTTGAAGGTCCTAAAGGTTCACTTGATCTTGATTTGCATTCTGCTGTAAAGGTTGATATCTCAAAGGAAGTAATAACTATTTCAGCTGTAGATAAAAATGATAGGAAACAGGTTGCATTGCAAGGATTGTATCGTTCTTTGATTGCTAATATGGTTGAAGGTGTTGCCAATGGATTTGAAAAGAAACTTAAACTTTCAGGCATTGGTTATAAAGGAGAGCTCAAAGGTAAGAACCTTGTTTTGAATCTTGGATTTTCAAACCCTGTGGATTTTGCAATACCAGATGGTATTACAGCAAATGTTGATAAAAATACTGAAATAACTTTGGCAGGAATTGATAAAGCATTACTTGGTCAGACTGCTGCTAATTTAAGAGCTTTAAGACCACCTGAACCATACAAAGGCAAGGGAATCGTTTACGCGGACGAAAGAATAATCCGAAAAGTTGGTAAAACTGCAGGTGGTGAATAAAACGCATTTGGGAAGATAAAAAGATGGCAAAAACATCAGAACGTAAAGTCTCAAGACTTAAAAGAAAAAAACGTATTCGGAAAAATATTTTTGGAAGCCAGGAACGACCTAGATTAAGTGTTTTCAGAAGCTCCAAACATATTTATGCTCAGATTGTTGACGATGTTAAAGGCAATACTCTGGTATCTGCATCAACTTTGGATAAAGAAGTTACAGCCAAGGGAGATAAAAAAGAGAGAGCAAAAGAAATTGGACAATTGATTGGCAAAAGAGCTCTTGATAAGGGAATCACAAAAGTGGTTTTTGATAGAAATGGATTTTTATATCATGGAAGAGTAAAAGCTTTATCAACCGGAGCTCGTGAAGCTGGATTGAGTTTCTAATTAAGGAGGAAGACTCTTGGCAGGAAAGTATAAACAAGTTGAGGAAAACCAATTACTTGATAGAGTTGTAAAGATAAATCGTGTTGCAAAAGTAGTTAAGGGCGGCCGTAATTTTAGCTTTAGTGCACTTGTGGTTGTTGGTGATGGTGAAGGCAGCGTTGGATATGGACTTGGAAAAGCAAAAGAAGTTCCTGAAGCCATTAGAAAAGGGATGGATACCGCTAAAAAAGCAATGAAAAAGGTGACAATACTTGATGGCTCAATTCCCTATACAGTTATTGGGAAGGCTGGAGCCGGAAGAGTATTATTAAAACCTGCATCACCTGGTACAGGTGTAATAGCTGGTGGTGGAATCCGTGCGGTCCTTGAAGTTGTAGGCATTACAGATATTTTAACAAAATGTTTAGGAACTCATAATACTCAAAATATTGTCAGGGCAACTATTCAAGGGCTTCAATCACTTGAAACAAGAGAAGCTGTTGCTCTAAGAAGAGGTCTTAAGGCTGAAGAAATATAGTGGAGACATTTAAGATGGCAGGCAAGGTAAAAATCACACAGATTAGAAGCACAATAGGGCGACCTGAAAAACATAAGAGAATTATCAAAGCTCTTGGGCTTAAAAGAATGCATATGACGGTTGAGCATAAAGCTGATCCATCAATTATGGGTATGGCAAAAAAAGTGTCTCACCTGGTTTTAGTAGAGGAGGTATAATAAAATGAAACTTTATGAACTGGCACCTGCCAAAGGTAGCCGGAAAAACCGAAAAAGAGTGGGACGTGGTCCTGGCTCTGGAATGGGTTCTACTTCTACCAGAGGAAATAAAGGTCATAATTCAAGATCAGGCGGAGGTGTAAGACCGGGATTTGAAGGCGGTCAAATGCCAATCCACAGACGTTTGCCTAAAAGAGGGTTTAAAAATATTTTCAAGAAAACTGTTGCAATTGTCAATGTTAGTGACCTTGATAGATTTGATGACGGCGCAACTATTGATATTGCAGCTCTAAAAGAGATTGGTCTGATTAAAGGCGGATTTCATTCTGTAAAAATACTTGGAGATGGAGAGGTTAAAAAGGTTTTTTCTTTAAAACAATGCAAGGTAAGCAAAATTGCAAAAGAAAAAATAGAATCAGCTGGTGGGAACCTCGAATTAAGTTAATATAAAATAACGATAATATTATAGATAAGGCATCTAATTACAAATGGTTGACAAAAGTTATCAAAATATATTCAAACTTCCGGAGTTAAAAAAGAAACTCTTAATTACTCTTGCACTTTTGTTTGTTTACCGTATTGGAGTCCATGTACCAACACCGGGAATTGATGCGGCAGCGCTGCAATCTTTTTTTGACAATGCATCCGGTACACTTTTTTCCATGTTTAATATGTTTTCTGGTGGTGCATTGGATAACCTTTCAATATTTGCCCTTGGTATTATGCCCTATATCAGTGCATCAATTATTATAGAACTTATGACCGTTGTGGTGCCACATCTTGAGCAGCTTTCAAAAGAAGGCGAGCATGGTCAAAAGAAAAAGACTCAATATACTCGATATGGAACAGTATTATTAAGTATTATTCAGGGTTTTGCAATAAGCGTTGGGCTTGAAAGCATGACATCACCTGCCGGAGTTCCTGTGGTTATAGATCCGGGTTGGAAATTTAGAATATTGACTATAATTACTTTAACTGCCGGTACTTCTTTTATTATGTGGCTTGGTGAACAAATCACGGAAAGAGGAATAGGTAATGGCATATCATTGATTATTTTTGCCGGAATCGTTGCAAGGATGCCTGCTGCAATAGCAAATACAGGTCAACTTATTACAACCGGTGAAATGGGATTGTTTGCAATTATAATTCTTGCTGTTTTAATGGTCGGAGTTATTGCATTTATTGTATATATGGAACAGGCACAAAGAAGGATTCCGGTTCATTATGCAAAACGTGTTGTGGGCAGGAAAATGTTTGGAGGACAGAATTCACATCTTCCTTTAAAGATTAATACTGCAGGAGTTATTCCACCCATTTTTGCATCTTCAATTATAATGTTCCCTACAACCCTTGCTCAATTTGTTGATCTTCCGCTTATGAAAGATTTTTCAAGTATTATGAGCCCTGGAACTATACTCTATTATCTGATATATATAATATTTGTTGTTTTCTTCTGTTTCTTTTATACTGCTATTCAATTTAAACCTGATGATGTTGCGGAAAATATGAAGAAAAACGGTGGATATATCCCGGGTATCAGACCAGGTAAAAGGACTGCTGAATATATTGATAAAGTATTAAGTAGAATTACTCTGGGCGGGGCAGCATATGTTTCAGCTGTGTGTGTTTTACCAACAATATTAATGACAAAATTTCATATTCCTTTTTATTTTGGTGGCACAGCTTTGTTGATTGTTGTAGGTGTTTCAATAGATACAATAGGTCAGATTGAGTCTCATCTGATCACTGGTAATTACGATGGTTTCCTTGGAAGAACAGGTAAACATAAATAAATGAGCAATAAATAATTAGATTTAGGGAAAAGCTATGGCAAAGGAAGAGCCAATTGTATTAGAAGGGACAGTACTTGAGACATTACCAAATGCAACGTTTAAGGTTGAACTTGAAAACAAGCATGTTATGACCGCTCATATTTCCGGTAAAATGAGAATGCATTTTATTAAGATTTTGCCAGGTGACAGGGTAACAGTTGAATTGTCACCCTATGATTTAGATAGAGGCAGGATTACATATAGATATAAATAAGAATTGTTATTTGAACAATTGCTTAGTTTAGGAGACATATTAGATGAAAGTTAGAGCATCTGTAAAAAAAATTTGTCGCAATTGTAAAATTGTTAAAAGGCGCGGTGTAGTTAGAGTTATTTGTATTAATAAACGTCATAAACAGCGACAGGGATAGGGGGAAAAATTGGCAAGAATTGCAGGAGTAGATTTACCAAGAGGTAAACACGCAGACATTGCGTTGACAACTATTTTTGGTATAGGTAGAAAGAGTGCCAGAGATATATTGGCAGAAGGTAATATTGATTACGATGTTCCTTCCCACGAACTTACTGAGGAACAGGTTAATACCCTCAGAAAAATTATTGACAGCAAATATAAAGTTGAAGGTGAACTTAGATCTGAAGTGTCAATGAATATAAAAAGGCTGATGGATCTAGGATGCTATAGAGGATTACGCCACAGGAGAGGACTGCCTGTGCGTGGGCAGAGAACAAGCACTAACGCGAGGACACGAAAAGGTCCTAAACGAGTTGCTGTGAAGAAAAAGAGTTAAGAATAATAGCTTGGAAAAAGAGTTGGTATAATTCTAAAAGGTAATGTAAGGTTATGGCAAAAAAGACTAAAGCAACGAGTAAAAAGAAGATAAGAAAGAATATTTCTACTGGAATTGCACATATTCAATCTACATTTAACAACACGATTGTTACAATTACTGATGAAAATGGAAATACTCTGGCGTGGTCCAGCTCAGGCATTCATGGATTTAAAGGATCCAGAAAAAGTACGCCTTTTGCTGCAAAAATTGTTGCAGAAGATGCTGGGAAAAAAGCCATGGAATATGGAATGAAAAACTTGGGTGTTTATATTAAAGGTCCGGGACCTGGTAGGGAATCGGCATTAAGAGCATTACACGCTCTTGGCTTTAATATATCTTTGATAAAAGATGTTACACCGGTGCCTCATAATGGATGTCGTGCACCAAAGAAAAGAAGAGTGTAATGATATATAAGTTGATAAAGGAGGAAAACGTTGTCACGATATAGAGGAGCTGTTTGCCGGCAATGTAGACGAGAGAATATAAAGCTTTTTCTGAAAGGCGATAGATGTTTTTCTGATAAATGCAGTTTTGATAGAAGAGGATATCCCCCTGGAGAAAATGGACAAAAAAGAGGGAAAAAAATATCTGATTATGGAATGCAGCTTAGAGAAAAGCAGAAAGTAAAAAGAATATATGGAATGTCTGAAAAACAATTTCGTTTAAGCTTTAAAGAAGCAGATAGACGAAAAGGTGTTACAGGAACAAACTTGTTGGAAATTTTAGAACGACGACTTGATAATGTCGTTTTCAGGTTTGGTCTGGTAGGATCCAGAACTCAGGGCAGGCATTTTGTAAGACACAATCATTTTACTGTAAATGGGAAAAAAGTTAATATCCCGTCTTATCAGATAAAAAAAGGTGATGTGATTGAGGTTAGAGAAAAAAGCAGAAAGGTACAGGCGATTGTAGAATCTTTAGAAGCCGTTGTAAGACGTGGCGTGCCTCAATGGCTTGAACTTGATAAGGATAATTTCAAAGGCGTAATTAGTGGAATGCCAGTGCGCGAAGATATTACTCTGCCAATCCAGGAAAATTTAATTGTAGAGCTTTATTCAAAATAATTGAGCTTTTCCAAGTTGTTTAAATATTTAATCAACAGGAGATATAAATGACAACTGAGAAACTTGCATATGTGAATTGGCGGGAGATGATAAAGCCTGAAAAGCTTAATGTTACCACCACTTCAACATATGGAAAATTTGTATGTGAACCTCTTGAAAGGGGTTTCGGGACAACTATAGGAAATTCTCTCAGACGTATAATCCTTTCTTCATTGTATGGTTCAGCTATTGTTTCTGTCAAATTTGATGATGCGCTCCATGAATACAGTGTGATATCAGATATAAGAGAGGATGTTTCTGAAATTATTCTCAACCTTAAAGAGCTTAAATTAAAAACTGATACTATTGAAGACTGTGAGATTTTCCTTAATGTTAAAGGGCAAAAGATTGTAACCGGTGCTGATATTGAGAGCAAGGACGGAAGGGTGGAAATATTAAACCCTGAACAGCATATTGCAACCTTGTCAAAGAATGCTAAATTAAATATAGCAATGAAAGTAAGATCAGGCAAAGGTTATGCTCTTGCTTCGGAAAATCAGGATGATGAAGCTCCCATAGGAACTATTTCAATTGATAGTACTTATTCACCAATAAAAGGTGTTAAATATGTTGTTGGTCAGTTTAGAGTAGGTCAGAAAACTGATTATGACAAATTGACTCTTGAGGTGTGGACAGATGGTAGCGTTGCCCCGGATGATGCGGTTGCCTACGCGGCAAAAATATTAAAAGAACAAATGGTTCCTTTTTTGAATTTTGATGAAAGTGATGAGCCGGATTATGATGAAGACGGCAAAGACAAAATACAACAGGGATTCAATGAAAATCTTTATAGAAGTGTTGATGAGCTTGAGCTCTCTGTTAGAAGCTCTAATTGTCTTAAAAATGCAAAAATATATAAGATTTATCAACTGGTACAAAAAACAGATAGTGAAATGCTTAAGACTAAGAATTTTGGTCGAAAATCTTTAAATGAAATTAAAGAAGTTCTGACTATGATGGAACTTACGTTAGGCATGGAGCTTGAGGGGTTTGAGCCTCCAGAAGAAGATATAGTTGAGGAAGGAGAGTAATTTCCATGAGACATAGAAAATCAGGTGTAAAACTAAATAGAACTTCAAGCCATAGACGCGCTATGTTTAGAAATATGGTAACGTCACTTTTTAAATATAGTAAGATTAAAACAACTGAAGCAAAGGCAAAAGAATTAAGAAAACTTGCTGACAAGATGGTAACTCTTGCTAAAAGAGGAGATCTCCATGCAAGAAGACAGGCTTTATCTGTAATGAGAGAAAAAGCAGTTGTTCATAATCTTTTTAATGAAGCTTCTGAAAAGTATTCTGTCCGCAACGGCGGTTATACAAGGATTATTAAACTTGGTCCGAGAAAAGGTGATGTTGCTTCAATGGTAATGATTGAATTGGTGCAGGCTTAATAAAAAATAGTTTATTTTGTTATTTAAAACCCTGACTTCTATAATTTTTTACAGAAGTCAGGGTTTTTTTAATGGAATAAATAAGTTTTTACCCCCCAATGGATGACATCTGGGAGAAAATCCTATTGTTTATCTGGGCAAGATGATGAGAAGCTGGTTTTTCAATAATCACTTTTTCCATTATTGCTGTCAGCTCTTTTTTAGAGGCATTATTTCTTAAAGGGGTCAATATATCTTTTTCATAATCATCTAGAAGACATGGTCGAAGTCTACCCTGGGCAGTGAGCCTTAATCTATTGCATTCATTGCAGAAATGGTCGCTCACCGGTGTTATAAAGCCTATTTCCCCTTTACTATTCTTGATTCTGTATTTTTTTGCAGGACCATCTTTAAGTTTTTTTGTAACAGGAATAAGTTCTCCGAATTTTGACTCGATTGTTTTTTTTATGTAAGGTGTGAGAACCTGCTGATCATTGGATATTTTAGAATTCCCCATGGGCATGTATTCAATAAATCTGATCTGAAAAGGCTGATCAATGGAAATAGCAGCAAGATCAGTAATTTCGTCATCATTAATATCTTTTAATACAACAGCATTGATTTTTATGGGTGAAAATCCAATATCCTTTGCTGCATAAATGGTATCAAACACTTTTGTGAACTGATCTCTTCCGGTTATAAAGATAAATTTTTCAGCACTAAGTGTGTCAAGACTGAAATTCAATCTTGTAATGCCCATATCCCAGAGACGTTGCAATTTCTCAGCGTTTAGCAGTGAAGCATTTGTTGTAATTGAAATATCATTGAGTTCATCAATAGTGGTCAATCGTTCAAGAAACGAAAATATTCCTTTTCTGACAAAGGGTTCACCACCAGTAATTCTTATTTTTGTAATTCCCAAATCAACCGCAATATCAACAATTTTAAGGATTTCTTCATAACTTGCAATCTGATCATGTGAAACATGGGGAAAGGGATCTTTTGGTACACAATACCTGCAATTAAAGTTGCATCGGTCTGTTATGGAGATACGAAGGTAATTTATTTTTCTTTTATTATTTTTCATGAATTTATTTTATTTAATTATTTGTATTGAAATGGTCCAGAATTGAATTCATAAGCCCTTCAATGGTATATTCGTCTGCAACAATATCAGGATTAATTCCAAGGGATATTGCTGTTTTTTCGGTTATTGGACCAATGCACGCACTGGTAAAGGTTTTTAATAATTTTTTCGATTGATCTTTGGGAAGCAATTTAACAAAATTTTCAATGGTTGATGAGCTTGTAAAAGTAACCATATCAATTTCATTATTTTCAAGCATATTTATAAGAGTATCTTTACCATGGTCTGAAAGTTTTGTCTCATATGCTGTTACTTCTTCTACTTCAGCACCCATTTTGATTAATTCCAAAGGCAGAACAGCTCTTGCTTTTTTTGCCCGTGGAATTAGAATATGCCTGCCTTTTATGTTTTTATCCGAGAATGCCTTGATAACAGATTCTGCTTTGTATGTATCAGGTAAAACATCAGATATAATGCCATATTCCCTAAGAGTCTCTTTGGTGACAGGTCCAATGCATGCGAATTTAAGATGACCAAGAATTCTTACATCTTTATTTTTAGAATAAAGAGTGTCAAAAAAGAACTTCACACCATTAACACTGGTAAATATAACCCAGTCAAAGGATTTAATATTATCAATGCTTTGCTCAAGAGCTTTGTTATCTTCCGGTGGCATGATTTCAATGGTGGGGATTTCAATACATTGAGCCCCTGCATTTCTCAATAATTTAATAAAATTGCTTGCCTGGGCTCTTGCCCTTGTCACTACAATTTTTTTACCAAGAAGGGGACGGTTTTCAAACCATTTAAGCTTTTCTTTCAGTGTAACAACACTTCCTATAATAATAATGGCAGGTGATTTAAGATTTGCCTTATTAACAATTTCAACAATATTATCAAGGGTGCCGCTGACAGATTCCTGTTTAGGTGTGGTTCCCCATCGGACAAGGGCAATAGGAGTTTTGGGATCTTTACCGAATTTAACAAGGTTTTTTACAATACCAGGCAGGTTTTTAACACCCATTAAAAATACAAGAGTATTTGTGCTATGAGCAAAGCGTTCCCACTCCATTGTAGAATCTTTTTTTTGCGGATTCTCATGACCTGTAATAATTGATACCGAAGATGCATGCTCTCTGTGAGTAAGAGGTATGCCTGCATAGGCAGGTGCTGCAATGGCAGAAGTAACACCGGGAACAATCTCAAAAGGGATATTGTTTTTTGCAATAAGTTCTGCTTCTTCACCGCCCCGCCCAAAAATAAAAGGGTCACCTCCTTTTAATCTTGCAACTTTCAGCCCTGATTTGGCTTTTTGAATGATTAGATCATTAATACCATCCTGGGACAGGGTGTGATCCCCTCCTTTTTTCCCAACATAAATTATTTCTGAGTTTTTAGAAGCATATTCCAATAAAGCAGGAGCTGCAAGATAATCATAAACAACTACATCTGCATTTTGAATACATTCAACAGCTTTTAAGGTGATGAGTAGAGGGTCACCAGGACCCGCTCCAATCAGGAATATTTTACCTTTATTTTCAGTCATCTGTTTTTAAATTCTCCAATACTTCTTCTGCTCCGTTTTTAAGCAGTATTTCTGCTAATTCAATGCCTTTTTGTTTAATTTCATCGGGTTGGGCATGAAGACTATGCTTAATTATCCGGGTTCCGTCAATTGATGCAACAATCCCTGTAAGGAAAATATCATTACCGGAATATCTGGCAAAGCAGCCCACAGGAATATGGCAGCTTCCTTCAAGTTTATTTAAAAAAGCGCGTTCACCTTTTACACATGTTGCAGTTTTAAGATGATTTAATTTTGCCATAACAGGTTGGATCTCAGGATCATGTTCCCTTGTCTCAATACATAGGGCACCTTGTCCCACAGCAGGTATCATGACATCTTCAGAAAGATATTCCGTGATAAGTTTTTCCATGCCAAGACGTTTAACTCCGGCAGCAGCAAGGATGATGGCATCAAATTCACCTGAATTTAGTTTATTAATCCTGGTTTCAAGATTTCCTCTTATTGATGCAATCTCAAGGTCAGGTCTCAGGTTTTTAATCTGGGAAGACCTTCTTAAGCTGCTTGTACCAATAATTGATTTGGAAGAAAGATCTGCTAATTTAATATTATGTCTGGATATGACAATATCACAGGGGTTTTCCCTTTCAGGGACAGCGCCTATTGTCAGGCCTGAAGGCAGCTCACCAGGCATGTCTTTCATGCTGTGCACAGCAATATCAATTTCATTTTGTAAAAGAGCTTTTTCAATTTCTTTAACAAAAAGTCCTTTGCCACCAACTAATGCAAGAGGTCGATCAAGAATTTGATCACCCTTGGTGGTTATTTTAATAATTTCTATTTCAGAGTCAGGAAAAAATTTATTAATTTGAGACTTAACAAAGTTTGCCTGCCACAAAGCAAGTTTGCTTGCCCTGGTTCCAATCCTAAATATTTTTTTCATATACTTATCCAATGAGTCATTTATAAATTTAATAATCTATCCACTGCTGCATGAAGCACAGCTTGTAGCAGTGCATCCGCTGCAGGCAGATGAAGAAGCTGAAGTTTTTGCAGGTTCTGAAGGATTAGAAGAGTTTGATTTAAAAGAACAGGCAGACATTAATTTTTTAACGTTCTTGCTTTTGCATTCAGGGCATTCAGGAGCATCACTTCCTAACACAAGAGCTTCGAATCCATTTTCACAATCATCACATATATATTCATATATCGGCATTTTATTTTGTCTCCATAATACAAGTTTCTAACCTATATATTCTAATAATTATTTTAATATTTGCAATAGCCAATTTAATTATTTGTAATACCACTTTAAAAATAAATAGTGCATTATGTCAAAGCTATTGAGTTTGATGTCTTATTGTCCCTGCTATTATTGTCTTATTTATGATAATTACGCATATACCCGCTTCAAAAGGCTCACCTGAATATGAACAAGGAACAAAAAGGGGATTTTGCTCTGTCAGGCTAAACCGCAGGAACTGCGGGCAGGTGTGTCCTCAAACAGCCTGCGGTTCTTAACGCCTGACAGAGCAAAATCCTGATCCTTTTTGTCCTTAATGTTCATATTCAGGTGAGCCTTTTGAAGCTCGCCCCCGGGTTATACATAATTTTTTTGAAAATAGTAGGTTGGTAGATATGGCAATTACGCGCCCGGTCTTAATCCCTTCTAAAATCAGGTCTTTTGAAACCTTGATCCGATGTTGAATTTGATTTGTTGCGCTGGGTCTTAATCCCTTCTAAAATCAGGTCTTTTGAAACAGATTGTTCTGTATGTACTTTTGTAATTGTCGCAAAGTCTTAATCCCTTCTAAAATCAGGTCTTTTGAAACGAAGTCTTCTTGATCTGATATCTGATCAAGAAGACTACGAGAGTCTTAATCCCTTCTAAAATCAGGTCTTTTGAAACGAGTAAAACATGGAAAATATAGTATATACTTTGTCTTAATCCCTTCTAAAATCAGGTCTTTTGAAACAAATCAAAGACAAAGAGTTATTTGAAGAGTTGTCTGCAATAGGTCTTAATCCCTTCTAAAATCAGGTCTTTTGAAACAACAAACCCTTTTTGGGGTGTTTCCCGAGACTGGAAAAGTCTTAATCCCTTCTAAAATCAGGTCTTTTGAAACAAATGGAAGAGATAAATATATATACTAATAATAACTATGATGTCTTAATCCCTTCTAAAATCAGGTCTTTTGAAACTTACTTGCCCTGGAAAATTAAGGGGTTTCAGGGCAAAAATGTCTTAATCCCTTCTAAAATCAGGTCTTTTGAAACCTAAAAAAAGGAGAGTAAAATGAGAAAATTTATACAAATGTCTTAATCCCTTCTAAAATCAGGTCTTTTGAAACAAAGGCATAGGCGGGGTTGGTGGAAGCTTCACAATGTCTTAATCCCTTCTAAAATCAGGTCTTTTGAAACGAAGATACTTGCAGATACAGAAAAAAAGTTACGTGTTAAGTCTTAATCCCTTCTAAAATCAGGTCTTTTGAAACTTTCTGTGATTCTTTTATTGGTGCCTGTTTTGTAACAGTCTTAATCCCTTCTAAAATCAGGTCTTTTGAAACATACTTTAGAAGAAATCTGGCAGCATAGCTATACTGTCAGAAGTCTTAATCCCTTCTAAAATCAGGTCTTTTGAAACTCAGGCTCTTCTCTGACTGC
>CAZTEM010000064.1:0-18639 GCA_964612755.1 uncultured Desulfobacterales bacterium
CTGTTTTTTATCTCTTGACACTGATAATCAAACAAAATATAGATAAATTGAGTATTCGATTTTAAATTTTTTCCTAAAACAGGGAATTATTATGGATGATTACCTCTTCAATGTGATTAAAAATCTAAAAAGACAAATTTTTGTAGTATCAAAAGATTATGATATCCTTGCAGCTACTGACTGGGCTATCTCTAAAGCTCAAAATCCTGAATTTAAAAATATCAAAAATAAAAAATGCTATGAAATGTTTTTTAATGAAAAAAGACCATGCGTTACATGCCCTGTTACTTCTGTAAAAAAAACAGATACTTCAGTATTACGCCAAATCAATCAAAACAGTAATAAAGCCACCTGTTTATATGCCTATCCCATGGATGACTCAGTAAAAGATAATCCTGCCATTGTTGTACTTGATTTTAATCTGGAAGCCTTTGACATAAACGATGAAAGAAGAGCTGCCACCGATGTTTTCCTGCGCAACCTTATTTCCAGTGCGGTTGACGGAATAATTGCCTCAGATATGACAGGCAAGGTTATTCTTTTTAATAAAGCTGCCACTCATATTACAGGCTATTCACAAGAACATGCCATGACCACCCTTAACATACAGAATATTTATCCTGATGGTGATGCAAAAATAATAATGAAAAACTTAAGAAGCGACAAATATGGTGGTAAAGGCATACTTAAAAGATACAAACAAACATGCCTGAAAAAAAACGGGAGTCTTGCTCCCATAAGTCTCACAGCTTCAATTATTTACGAAGGCAGAAAAGAGCTTGCAACCATAGGCTTTTTCCATGATCTTACAGAAACAATAAATATGGAAAAAGAATTAAAAAAAACACAGACCCAGCTTTTACAAGCTGAAAAAATGTCGTCTTTAGGGCAATTAGCTGCCGGTGTTGCCCACCAGCTTAACAATCCCCTTGGCGGAATCACACTTTTTTCCCAGCTTATGCTTGAAGAGCATGATCTTTCCGATGCTGCCAGAACTGATATCAAACGCATAAAAAAAGATGCTGAACGGTGCAGATTAATAGTAAAAGAATTGCTTGAATTTGCCAGACAAACAAAAAAAGAAATTAAGCCTTGTGACATTAATGATCTTTTACAAAGGACTCTTTTCCTCATACAAAACCAATCTATATTCCAAAATATAAAAATCATTAATCACTTTGGAAAAGACCTGCCTGAAGCATATGCCGACATCCAGCAATTAAACCACGTTTTTATGAATATTATTTTAAATGCAGCCGATGCCATGGAAGGCAATGGCAAGCTTACACTAAATACCATTTATAATAAAAAAGCCAATACCATTTTAATTACAATTTCCGATACAGGTCCAGGGTTTAAAAATGGAATTCTTAAAAATATTTTTGACCCTTTTTTTACTACCAAAGAAGAAGGAAAAGGAACAGGACTTGGACTAAGTATGGCATATGGTATAATTGAGAACCACAATGGCAAGCTTTCTGCCAAAAACAATAAAAACGGAGGAGCAAGCTTTTTTATTGAACTGCCCACAAAGCCAAAAAATATTTGATAAACTAATTAACAATTTGTGTTGACACGCTAATCTTTCATGGATTAGACTAATAGCAGGCAAAAGAATATTTTCAAAGACCATTTTCATCAAAGGAGAAAAACATTATGAATACCAGAAAAAGAATTCTTGTTATTGATGACGAACCTGATTTTGCAGCAATTGTACAAAACAATCTTAAAAATGAAGGATTTGATGTTGAGGTTGCATACGATGGCGTTGAAGGTCTTGAAAAGGTTAAAGCCAACCCTCCCGATTGTATTGTTCTTGATGTTATGATGCCTGAAAAAGACGGATATGAAGTATGTTCAGAGCTTAAAGGTGATGAAAAATATCAGAACATTCCCATTATCATGCTCACGGCAGTTGCAGATCATGTGGGCTCAACACGATACTCCCATGCTGACGGTATGAGTATGGAAGCTGATGATTATCTTCCAAAACCAGCATCAGCAGAACAAATAACTAATAGTGTAAAAGGATTAATTTAAATCTAAATTTATACTATTTACTCTTTAATAAACTTCAGGTTCTAAAACATGAAGCTTTTTTGTTTGTTTAGCGATGAAAGAGTGTTCAGATCAAAAGCACCGGATATTTATTCATCAATTTTTAAAAAAATTGGCATCCAGGCAAAATATATACCTTTTAAAATATTACCTGGAGATATTGGTAAAGCCATGCAAAGCCTCAAAGTTTTAAATATTGATGGTGCAAGTATTACCATGCCCTATAAAGAATCTGTTTTGCCCTATATAGACATACTCTCGGAAGGCGCAAACATAATCCAGGCAGTCAATACTGTTATTCGTTCGGGTGACAAGCTAAAAGGCTATAACACCAATGCCATTGGATTTATGGATACACTGGAAGAAGCAAAATTTAGTATCAATGATAAAACAGCTTTAGTATTTGGTACTGGTGGCGCTGCCAAGGCAATTGTATTTATTCTCAACTGGCTTAGAGCAGATTCAGTCACCATTACCGGGCGTTCTTCAGAACGACTGAACCTGATAGCAAAAAAATTTGGCGGGAAAACAGAATATATCAACTCCATTGCAGAAAAGCCTTTAACTGCTGATATAATTATTAATGCTACCTCCGTATCAAGCGCTGACACATCATCGGAGTTTGCACAAATGATTACTAACCTGGATATTAGAAATTGTGAACTAATAATAGACCTGAACTATGGCAAAAAAAACAATCTATGGAAGACTTTGGCAAAATCAAACAAAATAAAATTTATTGATGGGCTTACTCCCCTCTCCCATTCTGCGCGCCGCAATCTAATACTATGGACTAAGATCGATGTAGATTATAAAGAATTCAGAAAAGCAGCACATAAATCCATGTAAATTTTGCCTGAAATAAAAAGGAGTATTCAAGAGTGACAATACGATTAGATATTAAAAAAATTCTGGTTATCGATGATGAAGAGAGCCTCAGAGCTGGCGCTGAAAGGATACTTTCCAGAATGGGTTTTGATGTCTTTCTGGCACCCACAGGCCAAGCAGGGCTTGACATCCTTAAAAAAGAACCCGCAGGGATTGTTTTACTTGATTTAAAAATGCCTGGCATGGATGGTATGGAAGTCCTTAAAAAAATTTCATCCATGGGCAAACATATTCTTGTTATTGTAATAACAGGTTATGCCACCATTGAAACAGCAATTGAAGCTATGAAAATAGGTGCCTATGACTTTATCCCCAAGCCCTACGAGCCTGATCAACTGAGAATTGTAGTAAATCGAGCAAAGGAAAAATTAAGTCTTGAGCAATCTACAATTAAACTTGAAATAGAACAACAAGAAACCCTTGACGTGTTGCACACTGAGCGCAGCAGAACCCACACGATCATAGAATCATTACCCAATGGAGTAATTGTTACCAATCCCCAGGGCAAAGTAATCCTGATAAACCCTGCCAGCTGCCAATTTCTTGGATATAACTATGAAGAAATAAACAATGAGACTCCTAAACCCATTAATGAATATATTCAAGATGAAGAGATCTGCACCCTTGCTCAAAATATTTCCAAAGGCAGGCTTATTGATTATACAGACATACCATCAAAAGAAATTGAAACCAGTGATGGCAAATTTCTTTTGGCAAGATTGCGCCCTGTTATTGGTGATAAGCAACAATGCCTTGGTTGTGTGATTAACCTTGTGGATATAACATCCATGAAAACCCTTGATCTTTTAAAGTCAGAATTTGTTTCAAAAGTAACCCATGAGC
Organism: uncultured Desulfobacterales bacterium; assembly: GCA_964612755.1. GTDB lineage: Bacteria > Desulfobacterota > Desulfobacteria > Desulfobacterales > Desulfobacteraceae > JAIOSM01. Next base: position 3,790 of record CAZTEM010000064.1, read on the forward strand.
TTCGATCTCCTCTTTCAACAATTCATGAGCAACTTGACACAGTCATTAAAAGTGAACAGGACAATAATGACCAAAATGATCAATATATGCTTTCCAGGGCAAAAGAAAAAGTATACGGGCTTATTTCAACCATAGGCGATTTATTGGATTTATCCCGTATTGAGGCAGGTGTTTCATCAAAAATGATCAAGCCCATAAAAGTAGATGAAACCCTGAAAAATATAACAAATTTTCTTGAGACCAGGGCAAAAGCAAAGAATCAGACCCTGACCCTTGATATTCCTGACAAACCATTACCACTCTTAAAAGCTGATCCTGTGACCCTCGAAAGTGTATTTGGCAATCTTATTGCCAATGCAATTAATTATACCCAGGAAGGTGGACAAATTAATATTGTAGCTGATCAGACAGGCAACAATATCCGAGTTAAAGTTATTGACAATGGATTTGGCATTGAAGCAAAATATATGGATAAAATATTTAAGCGCTTTTACAGAGTAAAAAATGACAAAACCCGATTCCTTGTCGGTACCGGGCTTGGCCTACCAATCGTAAAAAATATTGTTGATTCCATGAATGGGTATATCGAAGTCAAAAGTGAAGTAAATCAAGGCTCCACATTTATAGTCATCCTACCCCTGGATCAATCAACAAATGCAATCATGTAAAAACAGCTGCTGCTATACTTCAGGTCTTGGGTAAAGCCCGCTTCTTTCTACTATTTCAGGAACTTTTTCCTCCCATTCTATTGCCATTATATGGAAACCTGATACTCCTTTAACTTCTTTTAGACGCTGGATGGCTTCGACACAGATATCAATGCCTTCCTGCGCCTGTTTGTCCTTGGGAACTCCTGCAAGACGCTCAACAACTTCATCTGGCACATCCATTCCCGGAACGCGATTTTTCATAAATTTTGCCATACCAGCTGATTTCATTGGAGTCATGCCTGCAAGTATATAAACTTTCTCGTGAAGCCCTCGATCTACAAGTCTTCGCATCCATTCTTCAAATTTATCAAGATTATATATACATTGAGTTTGAATAAATTCAACTCCTGCTTCAATTTTTTTTGCAAGTCTTGGCACCCTTATTTCAAAAGGATCAGCAAAAGGATTGGCAGCAGCTCCCACAAAAATATCAGGTGGTCTTTTAATATCATCGCCTCCAAGAAATTTTCCTTCATCCCTCATCTGGCGGACAGTTTGAATCAATTGCATGGAATCCAGATCATGGACATTCTGCCCAGAAGGACAATCTCCAAAACTCTGATGATCCCCTGAAAGGCAAAGCATATTATGGATATCAAAAGATGCAGCTCCCAAGATATCACTCTGGAGTGCAATCCTGTTCCTGTCCCTTGTCACCATCTGAAGCACTGGTTCGACTCCCATTAATTTCAAATGGATACAGGCTGCAAGGGAACACATCCTTGTCATGGATGTCTGATTATCTGTAATATTAACAACATCAACATAGTCTTTTATCAATGCACCTTTTTTTGTAACAGCTTCAGGATCACTGCCCCGGGGTGGACCACACTCTGAAGTAACAGCCATATGTCCTGCGCTTAAAATTTTTTCCAATTTACTTGAAGTTTTTAGACTCATACCTGTACATCCTCCCTAACAACTTTTCTGGGTCCGCCGGCCCTGTCAGTTGACCAGTCTTTAATGGGTGCCAATTTTTCATAATCATCCAATTTATCCAAAGCCCTTAACCTATCAATAATTAATTGCCATGCACAGTCCAGATCTTTATTAATTTCACATTTGCCATTACTGGATCCACCGCAGGGACCGTTCAGAACTCTTTTTGCGCATCTTGAAACAGGACATATTCCTGCTGTTTCTCCCAGGACACATGAGCCACATGCCTGACACCTTTCAGTCCACATACCACGCTGCTCATTAGCTCCAAGGCAGACAGTGTTTACACCGGGCAGCAAAGGAGTGGAATGATATTTCTCAGCTGCAAACTGCACACCCACCCCGCATGCAAGGGAAAGTATTGCATCATATTGATCAACTACATCCCTGATTTCTTCTAAATATTCGTGATCGCATTGACGTTCAAGGGTTCTTTCATCTATTTTACACTCCTTGCCCTCTTTAATAAAATGCATCCTGAGAGCAGAAGCCAACACTTCAACTTCTTTTTTTCCACCGGCCTCACAAACTGTTACGCATTCATTACACCCGAGAATCAGGAGCCTTTTATATCCGGAAACCTTAGCAATAATCTCCTCAATCGGCTTTTTTTCTGCAATTATCATAATTTAAGACCTCATTGTTGAGTTGTTAATATTTTAAGCTGCATCAGCCTGTTTTCTTAATGCTTCTCCTATGGGACTTGGACCAAGTTCTTTTATCTTTTCATCCATTTCAATGGAATATTCTGCAAACAAAGGTCCCTCACCAGATGAGAGGTTATACATTTTAACTCGTTCTCCTCCGACACCTATCTGATCAAGTATTTTTGCTGCCTGTTCAACTCTTTTTCTTGCTCTAAAATTTCCAGAATTAAAATGACAATCCCCCTCCATACAACCCACCACATAAACTCCATCAGCACCTTTTTCAAAAGCACGCAAAATATGAATGATATCAATTTTGCCAGTACATGGCAGCCTTATTATTCTAAAGTTTGCAGGGCATTTCAACCTCATGGAACCTGCCAGGTCCGCAGCTGAATACCCTCAATAATTACAACAGAATGCCAAAATTACAGGTTTAAATTCTTTTGTCATATTATTTCCTCCATTAAGGATTCAACTTTGCTGAGTAATTGAACATCCTCATACCAGTTAAGTTTAATTGTTTTAGCCGGACATTCAGACGCGCACACGCCACACCCGTGGCACAAAGCCGGGTCAATATAACTTTTGCCTGTTTCGTCAATTACAGGAACATCAAAGGGACAGGATCGAACACATATCAAACATGATGCGCAATTATCCTGATTAACCTCTGCTGTTACTGCTGAAAGAGTCAAATATTCCTGGGCAAGGAATGTTGTTGCCTTTGAAGCTGCTGCCATTGCCTGGGCAATGGTTTCTGAAATTAATTTAGGACCATGGGCTGTACCGCAGATAAATATACCTTCAGTTGCAGAATCAACTGGTCTTAATTTTACATGGGCTTCAATAAAATATCCTTCTTTGTTCCTGCCTGTTTTAATAATTGATGCAAGTTCCTCTGTGTCAGATGGCTCCATGCGTGCACTCAAAGCAATAATATCAGGTTCAACCTCAAGTTTTTTCCCAAGAACATGATCTGTAAATACAACTTTGACACCATTGTCAGTTTTTGAAACCACAGGGATACCATCAGGATCATCAGGTGTAAACCTAAAGAATAAAACACCTTTATTTCTTGCCTCTGTATAATACTCTTCAAGGAAAGAATAGGTTCTTATATCTCTGTATAAAATATAGACCTTTGTATCAGGATTTTCGTCTTTAATATGAAGAGCATTTTTAATAGCGCTCTGACAGCAAATCCTTGAACAATTAGGATGATTTTCATCCCTTGAGCCTACACATTGAATCATGACAACTTGTTTTAAATCTTTTACACCCTTTGTTTCAATCTGTTCTGTAAGCTCCATCTGGGTTATTATTTTATCACTCTCATTATACAAATATTGATCAGGCTTGTATTCATTTGCCCCTGTTGCGATTATCACAACACCATGGTCTATCTTTCTTTCATACATTGTTGGTGCCACAATTAATTCAGTTACAAAATTGCCTTTATAACCGGAGAAATTAACCACCAGGGCCTGTTTTAATACTTCGATCTTTTCGTGATTTTCCACGGTTTCAGAAAGTTTTTTAACATATTCTCTTATATTATCGCCTTCAATAGTTGTATAAAGCTTATTACCCAAGCCTCCAAGATTTTTTTCCTTTTCGATGAGAACTACTTCATATCCCTGGTCTCCAAGCCCTATGGCAGCATTCATACCTGCTATTCCGCCTCCGATCACCAGGGCTTTTTTTGTTACAGGGATTCTTTTTTCATGAAGAGGATCCAGTGTTGCAGCCCTTGCAACTGCCATTCGTACAAGATCAAGGGCTTTATTGGTTGCCTGGTCAGGAATATGAAAATGCATCCAGGAATCCTGATTCCTGATATTTGCCATTTCAAAAAGATATTTATTCAAACCTGCCTGTTCCAAAGTATCCATGAAAATCGGCTCATGGGTTTTAGGAGTACAGGATGCAACAACTACTCGATTAAGTTTATACTCATTAATGATTTCTTTTATTTTATCCTGGGCATCCTGGGAACAGGTAAAAAGGTTCTGCCCTGCATAGACAACATGGGGCAGAGTCTTTGCATATTCTTCCACAGAAGGGACATCAACAATACCTGCAATATTGATTCCACACTTACATACAAAAACGCCTATGCGAGGTTCTTCTCCACTGACATCCCTCTGGGGTGGAACCTCAACTGTTTTTGTACAGGTATTTCTTGCAGCTGCTATTTTCATGCCTGCAGCGCAAGCTGCACCGCTTGCTTCTGTAACCGAGGATGCAATATCTTTAGGACTTTGAAGTGCTCCTGATACAAAAACGCCTTTTCTGGATGTTTCCAAAGGATTAAAGCTGGATGTTTGTACAAAATTATATTTATTTAACTCAACACCCAGTCTATTGGCAAGGGCAATGGTTGATTCTGAGACCTCTAAACCCACAGAAAGGATAACCATATCAAACTCCTCTGTCTGCATAAGTCCCCTGCTGTCCACATAGGTCAAAATAAGATCTTTAGTCTCTCGATTCTCGGTAATACTGTGAATCCTTGATTTTATAAACCTGATATTATTCTCATCTTTGCCTCTTAAATAATAATTCTCATAATCCTTGCCAAAAGTACGAATATCCATATTAAATATTGCACAATCCAATTCTTTTTCAGAATGTTCCTTGGCAATCATTGCATCTTTTATGGCATACATGCAGCAAACCGACGAACAATAGCCATTATTGCATCGATTTGTATCCCTGGAACCAACACATTGGAGCCAGGCAATTTTTTCAGGTTCTTTTTCATCGGAAGGTCTCACAAGATGTCCCATGGTGGGTCCTCCAGCACTTAGAATTCTTTCAAATTCAAGGCTTGTCATGACATTTGGAGATCTTTTATACATATAGGTATCATCCATGCCAGAAGGATCAAAAGGTTTTGTGCCGGAAGCTATTATCACAGATCCCACACGAATATCCCTTGTAACATCTACTGCTTCATGGTCAATGGCTCCTGCAAGACAAGCATTAACACATTGATAGCATTCAGAACAAATACCGCAGGAAAGACATCTATCCACTTCCTGATTAATTTCTTCCTCGGACAAACCAAAAGTAATTTCATCAAAATTGCCTTTCCGTTTTTCTACACTGATCTTTTCAGGATTCATACGCTTTTTAAAGGATTCACCAAAGGTATCTGGTTTTTCAAATTCAAATGTTTTTTCTCTTCCCTGTTTTAAATCCTCTTTTCTAATAAACCTGTGTATACTTTCAGCAGCTTCCTTACCGCATGCCACTGCATCCACAACAGATTTGGGACCATATAATGCATCACCACCTGCAAACACCCAGGGGATAGGGGTTTGCAAAGTTAAAAAATCAGCATCAAGCCCGCCTCTATTTGTTATGGCAATAGATTCCTTGTCAGAAAAACCAAACTCACCTGATTGACCAATGGCAACTATTACAAAATCAGCATCCATTGTGGTAAGATCATTTTCATCATATTGGGGATTAAATCTGTTTTTATCATCAAAAACACTTGTACATTTTTTAAATTCAATGCCCGATGTTATACTATTTTTTTCAATGATTGTTTTAGGACCAAGACTGTTTACTATTTTTATATTTTCTTCCAGAGCTTCCTGGATCTCATAGTCCCAGGCAGGCATTTCTTTACGGCTTTCAAGGCAAACCATTGTAACCTCAGCTGCTCCAAGCCGTTTTGCTGTTAAAGCAACGTCCACAGCGACATTCCCACCACCTATTACAACAACATTACCTTTAAGGGAATCAATATTTTTTAATGCAGCATCCTTTAAAAAAGAAACCCCTTTAAGGACTCCTTTTAAATTTTCGCCATCAATGCCAAGTTGTCTGCTGCCGTGAAGACCCGTTGCTAAAAACAAAGATTCAAAACCATCTTTTTTTAAACTATCAAGGGTGATATCTTTACCGAATTCCATGGAAGTCTTGATTTCAACACCAAGCTTTTCTATGATTGCAATTTCATCTTCAAGTGCTTTTTTAGGCAGCCTGTATTCAGGTATTCCAACGGCCATCATCCCTCCTTTTACAGGAAGTTTTTCAAAAACCGTAACCTTATATCCTCTGATGGCAAGATAATATGCTGTTGTAAGTCCTGCAGGACCAGAACCAACAATGGCAACTTTTTCAGGGTAATCCCCTGTGATTTCAGGCACAAATGCCCCGTCTGATGCAAGATCAAGATCAGAAAGATATCTATGAAGATGCTGAATTGCCAGAGGTTCATCTAAGTCTCCCCTTGTACATTCAGACTCACAGGGATGGTGGCATACCCTTCCACAGGAACCAGGAAAAGGATGTTCCTGCTTAAAAAGCTCAAGGGCTTCTCTATGTCTTCCCTGGCGCATCAAAGCTATAAATCCCTGTATGCTTACATGGGCAGGGCAGGTTGCCTTGCACGGTGCAGTGGATCGTTTTGAGATACCAAAAGCACCTGGAATTGCCTGTTCATATTGTTTAAAAATAGCTTTTCGTGTAGAAAGCCCCTGGTTGTGTTCACTTAAAACATCCACCGGGCAGACTGTGGCACACTCACCACAACTTGTACATTTATCAAGATCAACATATCTTGCTTCCTGCTTAATTTTTGCAGTGAAATTGCCTTGATCTCCATCAAGTTCAAGCAATTCAGTATTTGTTAAAAGTTCAATGTTTAAATGCCGGCCGACCTCGACCAGTTTAGGTGAAATAACTCACATGGTACAATCGTTGGTGGGAAAAGTCTTATCTAATTGAGCCATCATTCCGCCTATGGCATAGGATTTTTCAACCAGATAAACATAATAACCGGAAGTTGCAAGATCAATAGCTGACTGCATTCCCGAGATTCCACCCCCAACCACCATGACCGAGCCTGATAAATCTTTTTGCTGCATTGAATCTATTGCCATTATACATGCCTCCTAACCTTTTAGCCCTTCCATGACTCCCAGCAATTCAGGTAATTTATGTTCCCAACCCATACAGGAAACATTAACACCCCCAAAATTATTTGCTTTAACCTCTTTAATCATCTCTTTTGCGATGTTGGCACATTCTCTGACTTTATCACCGGCTTTTTGAATTTGTTCAACCAGATTATCCGGTAAATTCAAAGAATCCATATTGCGTGCCATATATCGCGCCATACCAAGGGATTTTAAAAGTAAAACACTGGGGATTACTCTAACATTATTGTTTTCAGCAATTTTAACAAAGGCGTGGGTCATATCAAACTCGAATAAAGGCTGGGTAACAAAAAATTTCACATCAAGGTCAATAAGCTTTTTCATTCTATCAAGCTCTTTTTCCCTGTCTGCACCTCTAAGACATGTGTTAAGGCTTGTTCCTTTTACAAATTCAGGAGAACCTGCAAGCTCAATCCCAGCCATATCTTTTCCATGCTCAAGCCTTATAATTCCTTTTAACAACTCATCCAGAAAAAGATCATTCACAGCTTTAGTTTCATGGTGGTCACCCAGAGAAGGATCATCACCTGTTTCAACCATCAAGGCATTAATACCCAGGGCAGAGGCTGCCAGGATATCTCCCTGGAGTGCAAGCCTGTTTCTATCCCTGCAATTTACCTGAATAATGGTATCGAGCCCATGTTCCCGCAGAACCAGTGCTGCTCCAAGCGAACTCATCCTCATCACAGCATTACCCATTTCCGGGATAATAAAGGCATTGACTTCACCTTTAACACTTAATGCATCTGAGATCATTGATGAAACATCTGTTCCCTTGGGAGGTTCAATTTGAACAAGACAGGCAAATTTACCAGTTTCAAACTCTTTCTTAAACTGCATAAATTAAATCTCCGTATATAGGTTCAGTTAATAAAACAATATCTAAAATAATGTATATTTAAAGCTGAATCTAAAAAAACAGGCTGTGAGAGGAAGGGGGTAATTCCAATACCAAGTTTCTACCCTATGTTATTGAGTTCGAATTTTCAATAAAAGCCTGTTTCCGTAACGTACAATTTACGTTATCAAACGTATTGTAGCTTGTCTTGTTTGTCAAGAACTATTTCACTAGGAATTGATTTGCACCTATGATTTTTTATCCCGATTAATGTACTCTTTTTGTTTTGGCAAAAGTATTTTTCTCAAGCGGATTGATTGTGGTGTTACTTCAACCAATTCATTATTCTGAATAAAATTCAAAGCAAATTCAAGAGTCATCTGTTTTACAGAAGTACAAACTGTACTTTCATCTTTACCCGATGCCCTCATATTTGTTAATTTCTTTTCTTTGCAGGGATTTACATATAGATCCTGTTCTTTATTATGCTCTCCTATTACCATACCTTCATAAACAGGATCTCCAGGTCGGATAAAAAGTCTTCCTCTGGGTTCAAGATTAAAAAGTGCATAGGCAACACCTTTGCCCTGTCTGTCAGATATCAATGAGCCTGTATGGCGTGTAGGGTAATCGCCTCGATATTTTTCATAACCTGAGAATAGAGAATTCATGATACCTGTGCCTCTTGTATCAGTTAAAAATTCATCTCTATATCCGATCAATGCCCGGGAAGGAATTGAGAACTCCATATTTACCCGCCCCTTATTATTATTGATAAGGTTTAAAAGTTTCCCTTTTTTCAAGGAAAGTTTTTCTGTAACAACTCCTAAATATGTTTCATCGCAATCAACATATAATTTTTCAACCGGCTCAAGCCTTTGACCATTATCATCGTATTTAAAAATTACTTCCGGTCGTCCCACACAAAGCTCGAATCCCTCTCTTCTCATTGTTTCAACTAAAATAGCCATTTGGAATTCGCCACGACCTTTTACAATAAAACAATCTTTCTGATCTGTCACTTCATAGGATATTGCAACGTTAATCCGGGATTCTTTTTCAAGGCGTTCACGTATCTTGCTTGATTGCACTTTTTTTCCTTCTTTGCCTGAAAAAGGTGAATTGGAAATTGTAAATTTCATGGAAACAGTTGGCTCGTCCACAGTAATTCCGGGAAGTGCTTTAGGATGAGCAACCGTACATATTGTATCTCCTATCTCAAATTCATCGGTTCCTGAAACAACTGCTATATCACCCGGTTCCACAGAATCCACTTCTTTAAGTTCCATACCTTCATAGGTCTGAAGTTTTGATACCCTGAGCTGGGATTGTTTTTCAGGACCGAGTACAATCAAATTATCTTTAGAAGTAACACTCCCGTTAACAATCTTTCCAATGGCAAGCCGTCCTATATAATCAGAATGACCAAGGTCTGAGACTAACATTTGAAAAGGTTCATCAGGATCATGTGCCGGTGCCGGCATTTCTTCTAAAATCGTTGAAAACAACAGGCTAAGGTCATTCACATCATCTTCAAGCTCTTTTTTAACTATACCTTCTTTACCAATGGCATATAAAACAATAAAATCCAATTGTTCATCAGTTGCATCAAGATCTATAAAAAGGTCATATATTTCATCAAGAACTTCATCAGTTCTGGCATCAGACCGATCTATCTTATTGATTACGACAACTATTTTAAGACCTGCTTCAAAGGCTTTTTTTAAAACAAATCTTGTCTGGGGAAGGGGTCCTTCAGATGCATCTACTAAGAGGATTGCACTATCAACCATTGACAATGCCCGCTCAACCTCAGCACTAAAATCAGCATGTCCCGGTGTATCAAGGATATTAATTTTAACACCATCAACAAGAATAGAACAATTTTTTGCAGCAATGGTAATACCTCGTTCCCGCTCTAAATCCATGCTGTCCATAATTCTGTCATCAACATCCTGCCCTTGTCTAAAAACTCCGCTCTGTTTAAACATGGCATCAACAAGTGTTGTTTTCCCGTGATCAACATGGGCTATAATTGCAATATTACGTATTTTTTCATTTGAAACTAATGCTGTCATAATCTTCCTTGGATTTAAAATTTAAAAAACGAATATAGTGTATATACTAAAAATCAATAATAATCAATGGATTATCAATTTATATTTAGTTGATTTACGAAAAAACAATGCTGGCAGGCTTTAAAAAAAAGGGTTTCAGCGAATTATTTTCACTAAAACCCTTTAAACAATCTGAAAACTAAAATCAATTAAAGTTTTTGTGCAAACTCATTTATCTTTTTTGTAAAATCGTCTGCCATATTTGATGCTATATTAATAAAACCTATTTTTTCAGGTTTAATACCAATGACTTCAAGCCTTTTTGCGATTTCTCCAAACCGCCATTTAGCATAGGTATTACCCCTTTCCGATTTACAATTACCCTCATGGCAGGCAGCAACAACCACTCCTTTTGCACCCTTTACAAGAGCTTGCCAGATAAATTCCACATCGACCTTGCCTGCGCACGGTACCTGGACGACTTTAATATTATCTACAAGATCGGTTCCAAGTTTTTGTGCTGAATTAAAAGCAGGTAAGGCTGAATTTTCACAACAAAATACCACAATTGATTTATTTGATTCAACTGCATTATCAACATCACTGCTTAAGGAATCATCAGCAAAACCTTTGATCTGTATTGCATCCATGGGGCATTCACTGGCACATATGCCACAACCCTGGCAAGCAACAGGAGAAATAACAGCAGCTTCATTATCCCATGATATTGCTCCATGGGGACAACATCTGTAACAGGTAAGGCAAAGCACACATTTCTCAGGGTCAACAACTGCCTGATCCTCAAAGGCTTTTATGCTCCCATCGCCTAATAATTCTTTGATTTTCAGAGCAATGTTTGATCCATCTTTTTCTTCATGTGCAATGTAAATACCTGACCTGTTTGTCATGACAGGGAATCTATGAACATTATTACTCTGGAAAAAACCATCAAGGTCAGTATCAATTCTCAACATTGATTTAAGTTTTTCTGTATTTTGATCAGGGTGTAGGATCTCTTCAACAACAATAAAATCAGTAGAAAACTCCACATCTTCTCTAACCACAGGCTCATGGGCTGTGATAATAAGTTTATCAGAAGATTGCTTTATCAAAGGAGTATTCTCAGGCTTAAAACATAAAACGCCTTCATGCCGAGCTCTAGTGAACAATGCTTCAAGTCCGTCAGCCCCTACTTTTGCATTTTTTGCAAATACATAGGCATTGCATTTATCAAGGTTTTGTACTTTTTGAGCTGATCGCATTATTTTTTTAAAATTTTCAGGACAGCTTTCCTGTCCATAGCCTGAAACAAAGGCAACAGAAGATCCTTTACCATTGATCAATTCTTTTGCCCCGGATTTAGTTTCAAATTTTTTCTCAAATTCTGTCTGGGTTAAAACATTATTGCCCAAACTAAGTTTAAATTCCTTGTTCAAAGCCTGTAAGGAATATTCAGGGGCAACAACTATGGCTCCAAAATTTTTTAAAACTTTTTCTTTATTTTTAACAAGAGTAACCTTAAAATCTCCTGTGCTGCCTGAAATGCCATGAATTTGCACAGCATTGGTATCATTGGATAAATATTCAATGGTTTCAACTTTATAACCTGAGGCAGTGATCTTTTCTGAAGCTGCAAGTCCGGCAGGTCCGGATCCAATAACAAGCACTTCTTTGCTTACATTGACATCTATCATTTTATCACCCCCAGATATTTCATAGTTTCAAAAGCTGCTTTTTCAGAATCTGCAATGGTATCTATAATATTGCCTGGACCCTTTATAGTACCTGCTGTAAAAACACCGTCTTTGGATTCGCCTAAAAAGCCATGATCATTTATATCAATACTGAATTGCTCTGAAATTTTATTTGTATCTGCCCCTGGAGTAATACCCACAGAAAGAACAATAAGATCGAATTCTTCATAAACAGGCGAACTCTCGTTGTCAGGCATATATCTCAAATTCAGTCTGTCATTCTCAATCTGGTAAATATCAACAGGTATTGTTCTTTTAAAATTTATATCATCCTTGACTTTTTCATAAAAAATTGGGAATTCTTTTGGTGTATTCTGTATATCTATATAAAAAATAGAAATATCTGTGTTTTCCTGCTTATGCTTAATCATACTTGCCATTCTCATGGCATAGGGGCAGCACACTTCAGAACACCATAAATTTCCAAGACGTTCATCACGAGATCCGACACATTGAATAAAAGCTATTTTTTCAGGTGCTTTCCCGTCAGAAGGTCTTATTAGGCTGGAATTCTCCCGTAAAATATTTTCAAGGTCCAGACCAGTGATCACATTTTGTTTATCCCCATATCCAAATGTCGGTTTTCTTTTTGGATCAAAGGGTGAAAACCCGGTTGCAAGGACAACAGCATCCAACTCAAGTTTATCTTCAGATCCAAGGTCATCTATCTTTATTGTGCTGTCAGGTAAAGATGTTGCCTTGGCACCTGCAACATACATTGGATCATTGTATTGAGAAAAACCTTTTACAACCTGAGTATCTGATATATTTACATCACTCTTTCCCAAAACAGCTACAATTTTTTTACCCTTATTAATATCTTTAATTTCAGTTCTTAAATGGACATTTATTAATGGTTCATTTACTACATTGGCAAGCATTTGCTCAACGCTGCAGGCTCCGCATTGGCGGCATTCGTCAGTTGCTTTACAGGTAAATCCAATGCTGTGCCCTCCGAGGAAACAAGTCTTTTCCACAAGCTCAACATTAATTTTCTGCCTTGCAAGCTCCCATGCAGCTGTCAGTCCGGCAATTCCTCCGCCAACTACCATAACTATATTCTTGCTCAATTGGTGCCTCCTTTATTTGTTCAAGACCCTGGGTTAGACTTAAACCTTTGGTCGTGGTAGCATTCCGGCTCTCTCTGCTATTTCAGGTACTTTATGTTCCCATTCAATTGCCATAAGATGAACCCCTGCAACACCTTTCATCTCTTTAAACTCTTCTATCTGCTCACATGCCATTTTTATGCCTTCTTCGGCAACTTTTCCCTTAGGAGCTCCCTGTAATCGTTTAATTACATCATCTGGCACATCCATCCCGGGAACTTTGCTCTTCATATATTTTGCCATACCAACACTTTTCATGGGAGTAATACCGGCAAGAATATAAACTTTATCAGTAAGACCCATATCATTAGCTCGTTTTACCCATTCTCTCATCTTATCCATATTATAAATACATTGAGTCTGAATAAAATCCGCGCCTGCTTTTATTTTTTTTGCAAGACGGTGAACACGCCATTCAAAAGGTTCTGCAAAAGGGTTAGCAGCTGCTCCTATAAACATTTTAGGTGGTTCATCAATATCAGCTCCACCAAGAAATTTTCCTTCATCCCTCATCTTTTTAACCATTTGAATAAGCTGAATTGAGTCAAGGTCAAATACTCCCTTTGCATTGGGATGGTCACCAAATTTCTGATGATCGCCTGAAAGGCACAATAAATTTCTTAAACCAAGAGCATAAGCCCCAAGAATATCAGCCTGCATGGCTATTCTATTTCTGTCACGGCAGACCATTTGATAATTTGGTTCAACACCTTCTCCCATACAGATAATCCCTGCACCCCAGCTTGACATACGAACCATGGCAGTCTGATTATCTGTAATGTTTGCCATATCTACCATCCCTTTTAAATGGGATACTTTTTCTTTGAGCGCCTCGACATTTGCTCCTCGTGGTGGTCCAACTTCTCCTGTAAAAGCAAAGTGTCCGGCTTCAAGAACTTTTTCAAGATTACTTCCTGATTTCATATTTTCCTTCCTTTTCTATTCCAAAGTTACGGCCCTAAAATTTATTCTTTAAAAGCTGCTGCCCGTTCTTCATATCCAGGCTGAATAGTTGTCCTTGGCACCTGGTTAGCCCAGCTGTTTGCAGGTGTTATCTCAGTTATTAAATCAAGGCGGTCCTGTCCTGCAAGGCGTTCATATATTTTATACCATGCACACGGCTGATCCTGATTGATCTCACAACTGCCCTGGTTGGTTCCGCCGCATGGACCATTAAAAAGACCTTTTGCACATGTTGTAACAGGACAAATCCCGCCTGTTATCCCAAGCACGCATGTCCCACATGCCCGGCATTTTTCTTCGTATACGCCAACATCACGGTTAGCACCGATTGAAACAGTATTCACAGCCGGGAAAACAGGTTTATTGGGAAATCTTTCCGCAAGAAACTGGATGCCTGCTCCACATGCCATGGACAAAAAAGCATCATAATCATCTGCCATATCATCGAGTTCAGCTAAAAACTCCATATCACATTGTCTTTTTATTGTTTCTTCGCCAAGTTCAGGCTTTGGTTTACCAAATGCCAGTTTTAATTCAGAACATAGAGTTGTAACTTCTTTTGACCCTCCGGAAAGGCAAACACTGACACAAGTACCACAACCCAGCACTAATACTTTATCAAAGCCTTCCACCATGCTTTTAATTTCGTCTAATGGTTTTCTTTCAGCAATTATCATTGCTCCCCCTTTAATAGTAAGGAAAACTAAAAATTAATAACAAATCCAAACTGATACTTATTTGAAACCATATAATAACAGCTAAAACATAGCTTCAAAAATTGATCTTAACACAGTCTGCAATTTTTTCAAAGATGGAAGGATAAGTCAAGAAATTTAAGGTATTTAAGATAACTAATGCATCTATATTTTATGAAT
>CAZTEM010000065.1:0-18294 GCA_964612755.1 uncultured Desulfobacterales bacterium
GTCTCGCGTGGAATAAATTAACTGACCTGCGACCAGAAGTAAAATAAAAAACATATAAAACGAATTTATTTGCTAATCTTCATGAGATCAGGTTTTTGTCCTATTCACGGGTCAACTTATCAACATAAACAAACTTGTATTTTCCGTCTTTTTTTTCAAGTTTTGTCAAATATGTTGCTTCCAACCCCCGATGGTCAGATGCGCTATAGGAGATTTTCAAGCCACCTACATCATAGGTAGACAGAGATTCAAGTGCTGCTTTAATCGTATGGGTATTGGGCTTGGTCCCGGCATCAATCAATGCTTTATGAAAAACTTTGGCAGCTACATAACCTTCCAGGCTGACAAAGTCAAAATCATGCCCCATGGCTGCTTGATATTCTTTGACAATGGGAAGATTTCTATCCCACGGGCTGGGCATTACCTGGCTGACATACACATTTTTCAGACTCTTGCAGCGCTTAGCAAGTCCCATACTTCCAACAAAAGAAATATTAATAAACACAGCATTAAAATTGCGTTTATGCCACATATTGATTGCCGTGGCACAGGGGCGGTAGGCTCCTACCAGGATAATTGCTTCGACCCGATACCCGCACAATTTACGCACATCAAGTCCAACTTTAACAGTATTCCTTTTATAATTGGGCACCTGTTCCCAAAAAACTTTCCATACGTCAGCAGGAGCGTCATCAGCCGGGATGGGGGGAACAGCAGGTAGAATGGAAACACCGGAAACTGCATTAATTGCTTTAACTGCTCCTTTAATGCCGGCAAGTCCAAAAGCATCCCGTTGGACAAATAGTCCGATTTTTGTGATATTCAAATCCTCTTTCAAGTGTTTGACCATATTTTCAATTTCAGCATTGTAACTGGCACGCAGGCTGAATGTATAGGGGTTAGTCTTGTAATCACTTAAAAACCCGGCACCGGTAAAAGCACCGAAAAAAATCATTTTGTCCTCGGTTGCCAGAGGGACAGCAACTTTGGAAGTAGGTGTGCCCACATACCCAAACAATGCTGTAACTTTTTTTTGAATAAATTGTTGCGTGTTCTGTATACACCTGGCAGGCTCATATTTATCATCAAGTGCTTTTAGAATAATATTATTTTCTTGATTATTAAAATAAACAAGAGCTCCTTGGTTCATACGAGTTCCCAGGAAGGATGTTGGTCCGGACAATGCACAGGATTGCCCCAGGATCATTTCTCCAAAAACCGGGGCTTTAACGCCGACTACGATAAATATTGTTATCACAAGAATAAAAAAAGATTGTATCAATTTCATAGAGCCCTCCTCTTTTTTTTCAACACGCAGACAGATACCCGTTATTTCACGCAGGGAATCAAGCCCTGTTGTACGTCTGAGCCGGCATTAAAGCCTTAGATTGTTAAACTGTATTTATGAACACAGGAGTAAGATACAGCTATAATCTATTACTCAATATATAGTTAGAGTAAGAATTCAAACTTTGTCAAGCAAAATATAATAATTACAGCAATTCTCGGGCAAAAATCATTTCAGTAATGGGATATATCTTGACCTGTGATTGCCGGGCTATAAAATTAAATCTTGATAATTTTGAATATAGTGTTGTATATTAAAAAATTATGATTTTATTAATAATTTAAACAGGATATTCAATATAATTATGTGCCTTGCAGTTCCATCAAAAATAGTTAAAATAAATGATAATGTCGGTGTTGTTGATGTTGACGGTGTTACAAGAGAAGCAAGTTTGATGCTTTTAGAAGATGTTAATATCGGGGACTATGTTATTGTCCATGCCGGATTTGCCATAAGCAAAATTGACAGAGAAAGTGCTGAACAAACCCTTGCAGATATGCATGAAATCCTATCATTAGGTGATGAAAACAAAAGCCCAAGTTCTGAACTATAAATAATGGAAAATCATCCCCACGCCCGACAACTGGAAATCAATGGCGTTGTCCAAGGTGTAGGTTTTCGACCATTCATATTCCAGCTTGCCTGCAAATATGATCTTTTAGGAGAAGTATCCAACACTTCCACCGGAGTTGATCTCATAATTGAAGGTAATAAAGACAGAATTGATGCCTTTATTGTAAGTATTGAAACTGAAAAACCTATTTTATCTTCCATTTCGGAGATAAAATCTAAAGATATTGCTTTTACCGGATATACTTCTTTTAAAATTAAAAAAAGTAAATCAGGGGAAAAAAGATCTACTCTGATATCTCCTGATGTTTCAATCTGCAAAGACTGCCTTGATGAATTAAACAACCCCCTTGACAGAAGATTTGAATATCCTTTTATCAATTGTACAAATTGCGGACCAAGATTTACAATTATCGAGGATATTCCCTATGACCGCCCCAAGACTTCCATGAAGCATTTTCCCATGTGTGAAGATTGCCAGAAGGAATATTATAATCCCCTTGACAGAAGATTCCATGCCCAGCCCAATGCCTGTCCCGTATGCGGTCCCCATGTCAGCCTTGTTAATCCTTTTTCAGAAAATATATGTTTAAAAGATGAAAATAGTATTGAAAAGGCAGGGTCACTTTTGAAACAGGGTAAAATTATTGCTGTAAAGGGGCTTGGAGGCTTTCACCTGGCTGTTGATGCTGCAAATAATGATGCTGTAATGGAATTGAGAAAAAGAAAAAAAAGACCGGATAAACCATTTGCATTAATGGCGCAATCTGTTGAAGCAATTGAAAAATTTGTCCGTGTAAATAAAGCTGAAAAAAAAATATTGGAATCATTTAACCGCCCCATAGTAATCCTTGAAAAATTATATCAAGGAGAAGATAAAATATATGAGCATCTTGCAAAAGCCATTGCTCCTTTAAATAATTATCTTGGTATAATGCTTCCCTATACTCCTTTACATTATATTTTGCTGAAAAAAGGACCCAAAGTCCTTGTCATGACAAGTGGAAACAAAAGTGACGAACCTTTATCCATAGATAATGATGACGCTCTTGATGGTTTTGGTCATATTGCAGATTATTTTTTAATCCATAACAGGGATATTTATTTCAGGGCTGATGATTCAATTATCCAGGTAAAAAAGGATAAACAAAGCTTTCTTAGAAGATCCAGGGGCTATGCCCCATTACCAATTTATCTTGACAGGTCTGTTCCGGCAATCCTTGCCACAGGCGGTGGACTTAAAAGCACTGTATGTCTTACAAAAAATAATCAAGCCTTTTTAAGTCAGCATATTGGAGACCTTAACAATTTTAAGACATTTAATTTTTATAAAAACAGTATCAAGCATTTAAAAAAAATCATGGATATTGAACCGGATATAATTGTTCATGATATGCATCCGGGATATATGAGCACTGAATTTGCCAAAAAATATAAAAATAATTCAGACAGGAACATTAAAATTTATGAAGTGCAGCATCATCATGCCCATGCTGTCTCATGCATGGCAGAAAATCAAATTGACCATGAAGTAATTGCCCTTATCCTTGACGGTACAGGTTATGGCACAGATGGGAAAATTTGGGGTGGAGAGATTTTAACCTGTAATCTTTATTCGTTTAAAAGGCATGCCCATATTGAGTATGTGCCCATGCCAGGAAGTGAATCTGCTGTGCTTGAGCCTTGGCGCATGGCAGTTGCTTATCTTGATAAAGCTTATAATGAAAAAATATTTGACCTTGATATCCCACTCAATCGTGACCATAAAAAAGAAAACCTGGAATTTTTGCACAAAATGATGCAAAAGGGTCTGAATTCTCCTTTAACTTCAAGTGCAGGAAGATTGTTTGACGGAGTATCTGCCATCCTTGGAATACGATATAAAATATCCTTTGAAAGCCAGGCTGCAATGGAGCTTGAAGCCCTGTCTCAAGACAAACAATTCGATTGCAAACCCTATCCTTTTGGTCTGGAAAAAGAAGAAAAAAAAGACAGTTTTATAATCAGGATTGCACCTTTAATTCAGGGGATTGTTAATGATATTGTTTCAGGTGTAAATAATGCGGAAATAAGCACAAGATTTCATAAAACCTTTGTTGATATGTTTGTAAAAGGAGTATTACAGGTAGCTTGTGTAACAGGATTAAACAATGTTGTTTTGTCCGGAGGAGTATTTAACAATCGTTTTGTTTTTGATAATATATTAAAAGAACTTGAAAACAATGATTTAAAAGTTTATACACATACAAAAGTCCCTGCAGGTGATGGGGGCATCTCCCTTGGACAGGCAATGATAGCAGGCATAAGGGAACAAAAAGGAATAAAAGGATAAAATAATGGCTTTAAAATATGTTGAAGAATACAGAGATCAAGACCTTTCCAAAATGCTTATTAAGTCAATCCATGACCTTGATATTAAAGATATTCGTTTCATGGAAGTATGCGGTACCCATACCATGTCTATTTTCCGCCACGGAATTAAAGGTGTATTACCGTCTGAAATCACACTTTTATCAGGTCCTGGATGCCCTGTATGTGTTACTGCCCAAAAAGATATTGATACTTTTATAGAGTTTGCAAAATTAGATGAATTTATTGTTACAACCTTTGGAGATCTTTTAAAAGTGCCGGGCTCATCTTCTTCCCTGCAAAAAGAAAAATCAAAAGGCAGTGATGTCAGGATTGTTTATTCTCCTTTTGATTCCTTAAAAATAGCATTGGACAATCCTGAAAAACAAATAATTTTTTGTGCTGTGGGCTTTGAAACAACAATACCTACCATTGCAGCAACCTTAATTGCTGCTGAACAGCAGAATATTAAAAATTTTTCAATTCATTCTTCCCACAAACTCACACCTCCTGCCCTTGCAGCACTTATGCAGGCAGAAGGAGTGAAAATCGATGGTTTTATTCTTCCGGGGCATGTTTCTGTTATCACAGGGACAAATGCTTATAGAGATGTCCATGAAAAATATAATATTCCGTCTGTTATTGCAGGATTTGAACCGGTTGATATATTAAAAGCAATATTAATGCTTGCAAAACAAAATAAAATATCAAGACCTGCCCTGGAAAATGCCTACCCAAGAGCAGTTTCAGACCAGGGGAATGTCAAGGCAAAAGAAATTATGAACCAGGTTTTTAAAATAGCTGATGCAACATGGAGAGGCATTGGAGAGATCCCTGATTCAGGTATGGTTTTAAATGATAAATTTAATAAATATGATGCAGTGTCAAGATTTAATATTGATATTAAAGAGACAAAAGAGCCTATAGCATGTGCCTGCGGTGAAATTTTAATGGGGCTTAAAACTCCTGAGGACTGCAAACTTTATGGCAAAGCATGTACTCCCATGAATCCTGTGGGACCATGCATGGTCTCAAGCGAGGGATCCTGTGCAGCATATTATAAATATAATAGATAAAAAAATAATTTAAGAAGGATATTTAAAAATATGGCAGATAACAAAGTTTTACTCGATCATGGCAGCGGCGGAAAAATTTCCCATTCAATGATTTCTGAAATAATCCTGCCTTTATTTGATAATCCTATACTGGCAATGCTTGATGATGGTGCAACCCTTGATATTCCAAGTGATAAAATTGCATTTTCCACAGACACCTATGTTGTTGAACCCATATTTTTCCCCGGAGGAAACATTGGAGACCTTGCAGTAAACGGTACAGTAAATGATGTTGCCATGTGCGGGGCAAAACCTTTATATATCAGCGTTGGATTGATTATTGAAGAGGGGCTCCCCATAAAAGACCTTGAGATAATACTTAAAACAATGGCTGATGCCGGAAGAAAAGCCGGAATAAATATTGTTACAGGAGATACAAAAGTTGTACCCAGAGGTAAGGCTGATAAAATTTTTATCAATACTTCAGGCATTGGAATTATTCCTGACAATATAAATGTTACAGGTGCCAATGCCAGACCCGGAGATAAGATTATTTTAAGTGGAACCATTGCTGATCATGGAATCACTGTTTTAAGTGCCAGGGAAGATTTGAAAATGAACTCTGATATTAAAACAGATTCTGCTCCTTTAAACCATATGGTAAAGGCAATCATTGATTCAGGCAAAAAAATACATGTATTAAGAGATCCGACAAGGGGAGGGCTTGGAACAACCTTAAATGAAATTGCCCGGCAATCCAATGTGGAAATAAAAATTCAAGAAAAAGCAATCCCTGTAAAAAACGCGGTAGCAGGCATGTGCGAACTTTTAGGATTTGATCCTTTATATATTGCAAATGAAGGCAAGCTCATTGCCTTTGTCCCTCCTGAACATGCTGACCATGTCCTTGAAACCATTAAAAAAGATGAGTTTGGAAAACATGCCTGTATCATAGGTCAAGTAATGCCTGAAGATTCTGACCCTGAAAATAAGGGCAGGGTATATATGGAAACACTTATCGGCGGGACAAGGATTGTGGATATGCTGACAGGAGAGCAATTGCCAAGAATATGCTAATAAACCCATGAATACTTTATCATCTTTAAAATCATCTTCAAAAATTAATAAAATTCTGGCAATCTTAAAAAAAAGATACCCTGTTGTAAAAACTCAGCTTAACCATAAAAGTCCTTTTCAGCTTTTAACTGCCACTATTTTATCAGCTCAATGCACAGATAATCAGGTAAATAAAGTAACCCTAAATCTTTTTGCAAAATACCCTGACCCCGGAGCAATCGCCAATGCTCCTTTGGAGGATATTAAAGCCATAATTTTTTCCACAGGGTTTTATAATAATAAGGCTAAAAATATTAAAGCCTGTGCCAAAGCATTAATTAAGGATTTTAATGGTAAAGTGCCGTCAGATATTGACAAGCTTGTAAAACTTCCGGGAGTAGGAAGAAAAACAGCCAATGTTGTATTATCTTCTATTTTTAATATCCCTGCCATTGTTGTGGATACCCATGTCCTCAGAATATCTTATAAATTAGGTCTTACCAGGGAAAAAAATCCTGTAAAAGTCGAATATGACCTTATGAAAAAATTGCCCGAAAAAAAATGGAGTGATTTTTCATTGTGGATGATTTATTTTGGCAGAGAAATATGTGATGCAAAAAAGCCAAAGTGTACTGAGTGCCCTTTGACCTTTGGTTGTGAGTTCTACAATAACAAATAATTTTAAATGGTTTTATTCGGGAGTCAGGTAAAATTAAGAAAAAAGCAAAATTTATAAATGCCCTGGTTGCAGATAAAAATGGAGAAATCTTTGATCTTCCCGATTATGCAGGCGTGGGCATGGCAGGCAATACAAAATTTTTACTAAGTGAAGCCAATACAATTGATATGCCGTTTGGCAGTGAATTAATGATAATGCCCCAAAGGCATCCCATTGTTTTTAATCTTGAAACCGAAGAATTTGAGCTTATAAAGTATAATCCCTATGAGACTGATCAGGAAGTCTTTCCTGTTGCTGTATTTAATTCTCCAGGCTATGTGAATAAATATTTCCCAGCCTATGAAAATGAGACAGAGGCAAATCTTATGCCGCTTTTTTCCTATGGAGCAGCAGGGTATGGAAGCTCTGGATTTAAATCAGCTGCAATATTAATAGATGATGAGCCAAGGCAGGATTTAAGAATGATGCCTGAAAAAAAGATCCTTTCAGGCATAAAGACCATGAGAGAGAAATACCCTGATAACAGACTCATGAGACATCTTGAAAATTGTGCAACCAAATATAGTTGCCCTGCCGGGAAAAATTTCTTTTTAAAAAGATATGAAGCCCCTCTCCCAACTGCCAGAGTATGTAATGCAAGGTGCCTTGGATGTATTTCCCTTCAAAAAGATAAATTTATTACATCTCCCCAGAACAGAATTCTTTTTACACCAAGCCCGGAGGAAATTTATGAAATTGCAATAGAACATTTTAATAATGTTGAAAAAGCTGTTGTAAGCTTTGGGCAGGGGTGCGAAGGCGAACCTTTAACAGCCTTTAAAGTTATTGAACCTGCCATAAACAAAATAAGACAAAAAACTTTGTTGGGAACAATTAATTTAAATTCCAATGCAAGCAAACCTGATCTTGTTAAAAAACTTTTTGATGCGGGTCTTGATTCTCTTCGCGTAAGCATCAACTCCATAAGAGAAACTTGTTATGGTGCATATTTCAGACCCACAGACTATACATTTAATGATGTAATAAAAAGCATTTCAACAGGGCTTGATAAAGGAAAATTTATATCATTGAACTATATTAATTGCCCCGGGTTTACTGATTCTGAACTTGAATTTAATGCATTAATAAAGTTCCTTGAGAAATTTCCTGTTAATATGATCCAATGGAGGAATATGAATTATGACCCCAGGGCATATTGCAAAACAATGTTTGATTCGGGGGGAGCTTCTTTTCCTGTTGGAATTGAGTCTGTCATAAATGAGCTGAAAAAGCTTTTTCCAAAACTTAAACACGGGTATTTTAACCCGCCTAAGCAAAATCATGAAAAATAAAATTATTGTTATTGATCAAACCATAAGGGAAGGAATGCAGCATAAAGGCATTGTGTTTTCTCTTGAGCAGAAACAAAAAATTTTAGAATTCCAGGAAAAATTAAATATTGATATATGCCAGGCAGGCTATGCTCCTGCTCACAAAACAGAAGCTGAATCCATAAATCTGCTTAATACCTTTGTTCAAAAATCAAAATTTAATATAGCTGTTGCCGGCATGGGAAGAGCATTGGTAAAAGATGCTCAAATACTCATAGAAACAGGCATTAATCATTTTCACCTCCATTTTCAAATCAGGGAGGAATCACAAAAATCATCAATATTTGCAAACCTTTTAAAAACTGTTAATTATATAAGAGAAAACACAGAAAAAAGTATAATATCAATTGCCATGCTTGATATGGGGAAAACTTCAGATTCACTTATAAAAGAAGTTGTAAAATATCTGGCTGATACCCTTTGTGTTGATATTATCTCTTTGCCGGACACTTCAGGCATAATGCCTCCAAACTTAATATTTGAAAAAATCAAAGCAATTATTAAGATGATTAATAAACCTGACATGGATAAATTTATCCCGAAAATCAGCACCCATTGCCACAATGACATGGGCATGGCAAATGCCAATGCAGTCATGGCAGTATGTGCCGGAGCCAGGGTCATAGAGACATCTGCCCTGGGCATTGGTGAAAGAAATGGCATCTCGGATTTATTTATAACAAGCCTGTCTTTGAAACAACAAGGTTTTGACTTAAATGTAAATATTGATGATATTGAAACATTTAAAAAATACTATAATTATATTAATTTGATTTATCAAACCCAGACAAATCAATCTCTTATTACTTTTAATACTCCTGTTTTTGGAGATGGTGTCAAATCCCATGTCGCAGGCACCCATGCCCTGCCATCAGATAAATCAGGATTTGGGATGTTTACCCGGGAAAAATATTATATTAATCTTTTATGCGGCACCCATCTTGTGGAGAAATATCTAAAAAAGGAAAATATTTCATTTGATCCTGCGAATTTGAAAGCAATCACAGCTCAAATTAAATTAAAAAGCGCACAACAAAAAAGAAGGCTTTATAAAAAAGAAATTATTGAAATTTCAAAACGTTATATATGATTTTAAAAAAATAAATTTATCATTGCGATATTTTTTTATTTGCGTTAAACTTTTTATATGCTTAATCAGAATCAGATAGATTCCATTGATGAAATAATCAAGGCTCGCCTTATTGAAGCAGGTCTTGATCATATTATCTTATTGGATATGGCAGGGAACACAATTGTAAAACACGATAACGGAAAGAGTCTGCTTGATACTACAGCCTTTGCAGCTCTTGCAGTTGGTAATTTTGCAGCTGTTAATGCCATGGCAAAGTTAGTTGGTGAATCTGAATTTTCTTTACTTTTTCATAAGGGCGAAAAATTGAGTATTCATTTTAATAAGGTTAATGATGAAACCCTTTTAATTACGATATTTAACAAGGATATATCTTTAGGTCTGGTTAGATTAAAAGTAAATGAAACCATTCAGGAAATCAATAAGATACTGAACTGATAGAAAACAAGCATTAAAAATAAAACAGGTATTCAAACTATTTCGTTATGTACAGGAGATTGTACTTGGCTCTCATAAATATAAAAAACAAGGAAGTCCAAATTAAAATTGTATATTATGGTCCTGGACGAGGCGGTAAGACGACAAACCTTGAATACATAAATCAAAAATACCGGGATCAGATCAAAACAGAGATGGTAAGTTTGAAAACCCAGGATGACAGGACTTTATTTTTTGATTTTTTACCCTTTGATATTGGTCAGATTAAAGGTTTTAAAACCACTATCCAATTATATACAGTTCCGGGGCAGGCTAAATATAATGCCACAAGACGCCTTGTGTTGAGAGGTGTAGACGGAATTGTTTTTGTTGCAGATATCCAAAGGGAACTGCGAAAAAAAAATATTGAATCTCTTAATCAATTATACGAAAATCTTCAGATTTATAATCTTGACCTTTTTAAAATGCCTTTAGTAATGCAATATAATAAAATAGATTTACGACGTGTACAGGCACAAAATTCCATCCTTTCTTCTGAAACCATGCAAAAAGATCTTAATACTCAATTACGGGCTCCAGCGTTTGAAGCATGCGCCATAAAAGGAGGGAATGTAATCAAAACTTTAAAAAAAATTATTTCAATGACAATGGCATCCATTCAAAGCCAATTATAAAAAAGGAGGTAAAATCTGAATCCTTTAATTGAACAAAATAAAACAGGCTCCACCCCAAAAATTAGTAATAAAGATATGGATAAACTCAGAGAAGCTATCCTTGCCATAGATTGGGAGATTTCTGACAATACCCTGGATAATTTTAAAAAAATCGTAAGCGATCTTGCCCAGCAATCAAAAAATTTTAAAATCCATCATATTTTTTTAAAAATTATTAACAGTACAGGTCAATATATTGCAAAGAACAGGGCAAATTCTGACAAAAGCACGATTGCATTTTTATGTTCTGTTTTTGGAAATTTTGAATTAATTGTTAAGACTCCTGGTATGGGCGTTAAAGAAAAACAGACAATCCTGGAAAATAATATAAACAATTTCCATAAATTCAAGCGCAAAATTGCCAGAAAAAGGCGGAAAATACGTTCAGCACAAAAAGCAATGGTTAATACACCTGTGCAACCAGCACTCTCCCATATTAACAAAACTAGTTCCCAGGGCGAAAACAAGGTGATCCCTTTAATTGATATCCCTGAATCTGATATGATTTTGGAAAATAAAAAAAAAGATGCAGATAATAAAATAATCAGGCATAAATCCCCTGCAGACCCGGAAGATGTCATGGATAATATTTTCAGCACAAAAAAATCTCCTGCTGATGAATTGTTAGATGCAATCCATTTACTTGATTTTCAGGGAGTAGATACTAATCAAGGTCAAAATATCCTTGAATTGACCAAAGATGTTCAACCTGCTGGTGTTACTAAATTTATACCAAAAAGAATTAATAAAGCTTCTTTGCCGGAAATCGATAATAGACTGGATGAGTTCTTTAACCTGGATGATGACAATGATGACCAAATAGAACCTGATTCGGCTGCAGATATGCTAAATCAGCTTTGCTCCACAATTGAACAAACCAAATGGTTTGAACAAGAGTCATGCTTTTTATCGGTAAAACACCAGATATTATTTCTTAAAAAGACCTGGCAGGATGATCCTGAGAAATCTTCCCTGGTTCAAATAATTGAGTCTTTAACAACCAGATATAAAGAGCATGCCCAAAAAGCCCGGGACAAAGGAGATGAAAATGTTTCCAGACCCTGGCGAAAAATAAAGGGAATGTTTATCTCCTAAATTAATTTCAGGGAAAATAATATGATTTTTTTTTGTGAAGATTGTGGTGAAAAAAACCTTTTAGCTCCGGAACAATTTAAAAACGGGAAAGCAATTTTCAGGTGCAAGTCTTGTGACTATTTGAATTCATACTATTTTAAACAATCAGATAACAATCAATTGCCAGATAAAAACTATTGTGATGAAATCCAATCAGATAAAACAAATAATTACAAGTAATGATCAACACTTTGACTTAGACAATATTATTGATTTTTTTCACCAGCCATTGCTGATCATTGATATATCGAGCCATAGCATAGTTGCATTGAATAAAGCTGCAAAAGCGCTTGATATTGTTCGGAAATTACCATGTTATTCCCAATTATATCACTTTTCAAAGCCTTGTCATGAAAACGGGCTGAAATGTCCCATTCTAGAAATGCAGATGCAGACAACAAAAAAACCAATTGTTATCACTCATCATTATAAAGATAAAAATAATTTAAAAAAAACAAGGCAAATTCATGGATATCCATTATATGATGAAAAAGGCAATTTAATAAGGATAATACATTATTGGGTTGAGTGCAGTGAAAAAGAAACGGAAATAATAAACAGGCATCTTCTTGATACAGCCATAAAACATTCTGAGGATAGTATTATTATCACTGATAATAAAGGAGATATTCAATATGTAAATCCGGCTTTTGAAAAAATTACAGGGTATAATTCAAATGAAATAATTAAACGCGGAATTAATATTTTAGAACATGGAGAGCGTGGGCAGCCTTGTTTTAAAGATATGCGAGAATCCCTTGAAAAGGGTATAACCTGGAGGGGAAATTTAATTAATCAAACCAAGGAAGGCTCTCGTATTGAAGAGGAGACTATTATATCTCCGGTAAAAGATGCCAATAATAATATTGTAAATTTTCTTGCAATTAAAAGAGATATAACAGAAAAGAAACGCCTTGAAGCAATTGCCGAAGCATCAAATCTTATGACAAACCTGGGTTATGTTTTTTCAGGCATCAGGCATGAAATAGGAAATCCTGTAAATTCAATTAAAATGACCTTATCTGTTTTATTAAAAAACATTGATTCTTTTTCCAAAGATCAGGTTGTTGAATTTGTTGAACGTTCTTTATCTGAGACCTCACGTATAGAATACCTGCTTAAGGCATTAAAAAATTTCAGTTTATTTGAAACCCCTGTCATGAAAATGGAAAGAATTGATAAATTTATGGCAGGCTTTGTAGCTTTGTTAAAGAAAGACCTTGAGCAAAAAGGCATTCAATTGAATACGGAATTTTCAAGCCAGGTAAAATGGTGTTATACAGATTTACGAGCTTTGCATCAGGTTATGTTGAATTTGATCACAAATTCAATAGATTCCCTTGAAAATCAGGATAAAAAAAATATTAAAATAACAACAAAAAAATTACCCGGAATAGTAAGAATTACTGTGGAAGATACAGGGCAGGGCATGACAAACCAAGAAAAAGAAAATTTATTCAAACCGTTTTTTACTTCCAAAGTTCACGGAACCGGTTTGGGACTTGTTATTGTTAAAAAAATGCTTTCAAAAATGGATAGCACTATTAAAATTTATAGCACCAAAGAAATAGGAACATTTATCATGGTACTTATTCCTGAAAGGAAAAAATATGCCAAAGGTCCTTATAGTTGATGATGAACAATCATTAATACTAAGTTTAAAAACAGGGCTCAAAGAGTATAAAAAACAATTTGAAGTTTTTGTGGCAGGCAATGGTAAAGAAGCCATAGACATTCTTGAATCAACCCGAATAGACTTATTAATTACTGATCTTCAGATGCCTGTAATGAATGGCTTTGAGCTCCTTGCCTATACATTTTCCAATTGCCCTCAAATTTTATGTGTTGTGATGACAGCTTTTAATACCCCTGATATAGAGCAAAAACTTTTAGATACAGCATTAATGAAACTTGTGGAAAAGCCCATAGACATAGACACAATGATTGATGTTATCCTGACCTGCCTTAAAAAAAAAGAAACAGGCTCAGATCTGCCAGGTATATCTTTATCAAATTATTTACAATTATTATCCATGGAAGGCAAAACCTGTGTTATTGAAATTCAGGTGGAAAACAAGGACCCAGGCTTGTTTTATTTTAATAAAGGGCAATTATATGATGCGGTATATGATGATATCAGAGGCGAAGATGCAGTTTATGCAATGCTTGAATTATCCGGTCCCAAAATTTTATTAAAAAATTTATCAGCTGAAAATAAAATAAAAAAAACAATAAATAATAGTTTAATGACACTCTTGCTTGAATTTGCAAAAACCTTTGATGAACAAAAAATAATTCAAAGGGACAATAATTCTGCCAATGATATTTCCCATATTCCAGAGAAATTCTTTGAAAAAAATGAAGATAATATTGCAAACCAGGAAACAAAAATGGCAAAGGGCGTTACAATAGAAACAGTTTTGGAAAAATTATCAATTGTAAATGGATTCCTTGCTGTAGGCGCATTTTCCCCCAATGGTGAACCTGTTGCTGAATACAATATATCAGGAATTGATCTGGATGAAATCGGTGGATTGGCAAATGATGTTTTGCTCAAAGCAAAAAAAACTGCAGAAACAATGGAGCTTGGGCAGGGGCAGATGATCCATATCCAGGCATTTAAAGCGCATATTATTGCACGATGTTTAAATGAAGAAGAAGATGATTCTGTGACAGATTCTGATAAAGCCCATGTGCATATGGTCATAATCCTGAAACCCAATGGAAATGTTGCCATGGCTAAAATAAAACTTGAATCTGTAATTAAAGAAATAGCAAGCTTTTTCAAGTAAGCCTGTTCCACAAAAATTAAAAAATTCTTGCAAAAAAATACAAAATTTGCTTGACTAAAGAGTTTTGTTGTATATTTTTTATTTATACAATTTCTTAAAAGTATATGGGGTTGATTTGGATATTAATATTAAAGGTATTGTTATTATAGCAGGAAATTATGGGAGCGGTAAGACTGAAATAGCAGTTAATCTTGCTTTATATATGCAAAAAGCAGGGTCTAATGTGGCTATTGCTGATCTTGACCTTGTAAACCCTTATTTTAGAACCAGGCAGGCACTTGAACCTCTTGAAAAAGCAGGTGTTAAAGTTGTTCTTCCCCCTGCAAAATATCTTAATGCGGATCTACCCATTTTATCACCTTCTGTCGCAAATATGATAAAAGACTCCTATGATGTCGGGATTATTGATGCCGGTGGTGATGATGCAGGTTCAATAGTTCTTGCTGCATTGGATGACAGCCTTTCCACAAAAAAAATAAATATGATACAGGTTGTGAACCCCTATAGACCCTTTACCCAGGATATTGCAGGCTGTATCAAGATAAAAGAAGAAATTGAATATTCATCAGGATTAAAAATTACCAGTATTGCCGGCAATGCTAATCTGATTGACGAGACAACACCGGAAAATGTTTATCATGGGTATGATTTGTTAAAACGATTGTCACAAAAAACAGGTCTTAAGATTGAATTTATCACTGCTGCCAGTGATATCCTTCCTGAACTTGATCTTGACAAATTTAACTGCCCGATTTTACCCATTCACAGAGGTCTTGTACCTCCATGGAAAAAAAGCAATATAACAAAGGAGTATAAACATGGGATATGAGCACATTATTGACTCGGAAAGATGCAAAGGATGCGGACTTTGTGTAAATGTATGTCCAAAAAACGTTCTTGCAATTTCTGATAAGGTAAATGCCAAAGGACATTTTCCAGCGTTCCAGGAAAAGCCTGAGGATTGCATCTATTGCACACTCTGCTGTATCATGTGTCCGGATGTAGCAATAACAATTAAAGAGACAGCCTGAAAGGAGATATAATATAATGGCAAAAGTTTTAATGAAAGGTAACGAAGCTATTGGAGAAGCTGCAATCAGGGCAGGATGTCTTAATTATTTTGCATATCCGATAACACCACAATCTGAAGTTGCAGAATATCTGGCAAAAAGAATGCCCGAAGTAAACGGACATTTTCTCCAGGGAGAAAGCGAAGTTGCAGTCGGATATATGATCTTTGGTGCAGCAGCATGCGGAGAACGCGTTATGACAACTTCATCAAGCCCCGGAATAAGTTTGATGAGTGAGGCAATAAGTTATATTGCAGCAGCAAGATGCCCTGCTGTATTTGTAAATATTGTACGTGGTGGTCCCGGACTTGGTGGTATTTTACCTTCCCAGGCAGATTATTTTCAAGCAACAAAGGGCGGTGGTCACGGAGATTACAGACTGCTTGTAATGGCTCCTGACGGAGTACAGGAAGCTGTGGAAATGGTCATGAAAGCCTTTCCCCTTGCAGAAAAATACAGAGCCCCTGTCATGGTCATGGGAGACGGTCTTATAGGTCAGATGATGGAGCCTGTTGAGTTTCCTGAAGACCTTTTTGTTGAGCCCACAAATAAAGACTCCTGGGCTACAACAGGTATGGATAAAAGAGGTGCCAAAACAAAAAACATTGTAAAATCTCTTTATCTTGATCCTGACGAGCTTAACAACAACAATCTTGCTCTTAAAGAACAATATAAAAAAATGGAGCAGGAATTAATGTATGAAGAATACAATACAGATACTGACTATAAAGTTCTTATTGTAAGCTACGGCACCATGAGCAGAGTTTGCAGGACTGCCATTGACAACATGAAAGATCAGGGCATTGAAATTGCCATGTTAAGACCTAAAACCTTATTTCCTTTCCCTGGAAAACAAATCCATGATGCAGCAATCAAGGAAAGCTGCCAATCTGTTATCAGCATTGAGATGAGCATGGGTCAAATGGTTGAAGATGTTGAACGATTTGTAATGGGAAAACGCAAGGTCGAATGGTATGGAGAATGCGGTGGTAATATACCTTCACCTGAAAAGATTGAAAGCGTTGTCAAAGCATTGGTAAAATAAACTTGTTGAATTCAGACTGAACCAAAGCCTGATTCAGCAGATTACAGGAGATATTAATAATGGCAAAAGGAAAAACATTCTCAAAGCCTGAAGCGCTTTCAGATAATTATACCCATTACTGCCCTGGATGCACCCACGGGATTGCACACAGACTTGTGGCAGAAGCCCTGGATGAACTTGACTTGACCGGGAAAACCGTTGGGATTGCACCTGTTGGTTGTGCTGTCCTTGCATATAATTATTTTAATTGCGATTTTCAGGAAGCAGCCCACGGGCGTGCGCCGGCAATGGCAACAGGCATAAAAAGAGTCCGCCCTGACTTAAATGTATTTACCTACCAGGGAGACGGTGACCTTGCAAGCATTGGCATGGGTGAAATCATACATGCAGCAAACCGAGGTGAAAAATTCACAACTATTTTTATTAATAATACAATATACGGCATGACCGGAGGACAGATGGCGCCTACAACAATGCCTGGTCAACGTGCTACAACAGCACCTTTGGGACGAAATACCGATGAAACAGGAATGCCCATTAAAATGGCAAATCTTCTTGCAGCCCTTGAGACTCCGGGCTATGTTGTAAGACAAACCCTGATTTCTCCCAAATATGTTAACAAAGCAAAAAAAGCTATTAAACAAGCCTTTGAATATCAGATGGCAAAAAAATGTTTCAGCTTTGTGGAACTTGTAAGCACATGTCCTACAAACTGGGGAATGACCCCTGTAAATGCTTTGAAATGGGTAGAAGATTCTCTTTTACCATATTATGAGCTTGGTGAATTTAAAACACCTGAGTAAAATAACAATAACCCATAATTACTATGGAGAGATAAATGCAAAAAGAAGTTCAATTTGCGGGATTTGGCGGTCAAGGTATATTAGTAAGTGCAAAGCTTTTGGCAAAAGCTGCAATGAAGCAGGGCTCACAAGTTGCCTGGGTTCCTTCCTATGGTCCTGAAATGCGTGGCGGCACAGCATATTGCACTGTTGTGATCGGTGATAAGACCATTGGTTCCCCCATAATTAAAGAGCCTTCCCATCTTGTTGCCATGAACAGACCATCCCTTGAAAAATTTGCTCCGGCTGTAAAACCCGGAGGAATTGTGCTGATTAACAGTTCTCTTATATCAGTTGATTCCAAGCGCAAAGATGTCGATGAAATGGTAATCCCGGTCAATGACATAGCAATTGGTGTGGGCAATGTAAAATGTGCCAATATTGTTGCATTAAGCGCTTTTGCAGCAAGAAGCAAGCTTGTGGATATGGACATCCTGCGTCAATGCATAAAAGATGAATTTGCCTCAAAAGCAAAACTTATTCCCATGAACATGGAAGCTGTTGACAAAGGCATTGAAGTTGCCTCAAAACAATAAAATTATATAAAACCTGGCTTAACAAATATTCTTAAGCCAGGTAAAATTCAAATGCACTAAACTCAGTACAGCAATTTCCGCTCAAAAAACATGAACAAGGCAGATGCCCGCATTTTATAGACAACTAATGAATATCATTAATATAGAACCGCTGTTTTTATTTTAATATCCTTGACAAAAAAAATCCCCCTATTTATAGTCCATAAC
>CAZTEM010000066.1:0-18047 GCA_964612755.1 uncultured Desulfobacterales bacterium
CGCATCTGTTTCAAGTGAAACCCTAAGCTGCAAAAGCATATCCAAGCCTCACTTCCTCCATATTACACTTGTTAATCTTTAAAATAATTTTTGACCGAGAATTGCTGTATCAAGTTTTGTTTAATTGACACCGATAATATTAAAGAGTATAAATATAGTATTAGCATATTATAATTAATGGAGGTGCTTATGTCTATTCAGGGATTAGGAAGTACTGTATCTGCCATAAAGGCGTTTGGAACAAAAATGGCTTCCATTGCTAATAATATCGCAAATAGTCAATCTGTTGAATATAAGAAAGGTCGAGTCCTCCTTATGGAGCAAGATAATAACCAGGGAGTAAAGATTAATTTTACAAGAATAGATACTCCTGGTTATTTAACCCCTACTGGTGAAGAGCTTTCCAATGTTGATCTTGCTGAAGAATTTTCATCCATGATTATTACTCAAAACGGATTTGACGCAAATGTAAAAATGGCTAGGGCTATAGATGAAATGACTGGTACTCTAATTGATATTGCTGAATAAATAATAAATGGTTTTCCTAACCTCAATAATCATAGTATGTATTTTATATTTCATGCAGGCAAGTGGTCTCATCTTTGTCACCATTATAGCTTTGATTGCTGAATTTATTAATATTTCCATGACTCATATAATTTCAAAATCTGCTGAAAAAAAGACCACTGAAAAATTTATGAAAATTGTTGATCAATATAAAGCAAAGATTGATCAGATGAAAAAACGAAATGTAATTCTTGAGGGGCAAAGAGAAGACGATACAAATGCATTATATGATGCAAGGGAAAAAAATAAGGAATTGGAAGACCAGATTAAAAAAATAGAGGCATCAAAAACAGCGCTTCAGGAAACAATAAAGCAACAGAAACATATTATTAGTAATCTTGAAGACCTTCCCGGTGGATCAGAAGTTGACTAATTACGTTTTATCTTGATTTGTACAATTTTTCCATCTTTATTCAAATATGCAGTCCCAACCCCAAGAGTTTTGTTGGAAACAGACCCTATGATTTTAATTCCTTCTTCATAAAAAATCTCTGTGGAAAATTTTTTTTTTGATGATGATTTTAGATTTTTAGCAATGGCTTTATCCTGATTAGCATCAGACTTTTTAGTTTTAACTTTTTCAGGCACCACTTTTTTGGTTTTTCTTTCTTTAAGCTTAGCTGCTTTTTTATATCTTGCTGAGCTTCTTGAGGCTATAAGTTTGCTGACTTCTTTATATTCATCATTATCATTATTACACGCAGTGAATGAAAAAATAAAGCAAGCTAAGCATACATATAAGAAAATGGTTTTTATATGCATCTTTTTCCCTCGTTTGTATTTAAGCTCCTTCAACATCAAATCTTCTATTAAGTCTCATGGTAGTGAAAAGACCATAAACATCTTTAATTACATTTATAACCTTAAGACTTCTATTAGATTGATTTAAAGTATTATGAGCCGCGATTATTACGCCTATCCCAACGGAGTCAACCATTTCAACCCCTGCTAAATCAATGGTAAAATCTTCTTTGGAGTCGTTTATAGCAGATAGAAGTTCGTTTTTAAAATCTTCAGCCATGGAAGCAACAATGTCTATGCCTGGTTTGATTGTAGCTTTGTCCCCATCTTTAATAATTTCACTCATTTTTGTCTCCTGTAAAAGTACTCTATAAAATTTAAGTTAAAAATATCATTAAAAAATGCGCTTAGCAAGAGTATTTCTGTTTATCAATTTTTTTGATTATTTGATATGCAATCATTTTAATATAAACTTACGATTATTTCAACAAGTTAACAAAATAAATTTCTTGAAAAAAATAATAAAACCGAGTATAAGAATTGTTCCGGCTGGATAAAGGCTGGGGGGACTTAAAATATTCTGATTGGTCGCCGCGTAATAGAAAATCATGAACCTCGTCAGGTCCGGAAGGAAGCAGCGATAAGTGACTTATTCTATGTCGTGGATCGATCCCGGTCATGCAATATTGTCAACTTAGCCTCCAGTCGGATTTTTTTATCAAAACTTTCAATTTTCTTTTCAAATCCATGCTTTATATCTTGACATGCACGTAATTAGTCTTATTTTTGACCACATAATGGAAATTATTTTGTTTGATTATATGAATTTTTAGGAGAACAATGTGGCAAAAAAAGAGCACAAAATAAAGGATGAATCTAAGCAGGAAATGGAAGATAAGAAGGAAAAGATCAAAGATATTCAGGAAGAAAAAGAGCTTGGAACCCACGAACTCAAAGCTTTGATTGATGCTGAAAAAGATCGTGCTTTAAGGCTTACTGCTGAATTTGATAATTATAAAAAGCGAACAGCTAAAGAAATACAGGATTATAAAAGATTTGCCAATGAAACTTTATTAAAACAATTGCTTTCAGTGGTTGATAATCTTGAGCGTGCAATTGATACAGCCAAGCAAAATAAAGATGATAAAGGTATTATTGATGGAGTCAAGATGACTCATAAAGAAATATTAAGGATTTTTGAGTCCTTTGAAGTAAAACCTTTAAAATCTGAAGGAGAGATCTTTGATCCGAAATTCCATCAGGCAGTGACCCAGGAAGAATCTGAATCTCATCCTGATAATACTATAATTAAGGAATTACAAAAGGGTTATACTCTTCATGGAAGACTTATAAGACCGTCCATGGTAATAGTTTCCAAAAAAAAGAGCAAAGAAACAAAAAATAGTGAAGAATTAACAGAAAATACTAAATAAAATTTAAATATATTTGTGAGGGGGGAATATGAGTAAAATAATAGGGATTGACCTTGGAACAACAAATTCATGTGTTTCAGTAATGGAAACAGGTGGTGAAGCTAAGATTATAACCAATGCTGAAGGCGGGAGGACAACTCCTTCTGTTGTTGCACTGACTGAAAGCGGTGAGCGCCTGGTTGGGCAAACTGCTAAAAGACAAGCTATTACGAACCCTGAAAGCACTGTCTTTGGTGTAAAAAGACTGATTGGAAGAAAGTTTAAATCAAAAATAGTTCAGGATGACTTAAAAGTGCTTCCTTATAAAATAGAAGAAGCTGCTAATGGAGATACAAGGATTGTACTTAAAGGGAAACAGCACAGCCCTGCTGAGATATCTTCTTTTATCTTGTCTAATATTAAAAAAACTGCTGAAGAATACCTTGGAGAAGAAGTAAAAGAAGCAGTTATTACAGTACCTGCCTATTTTAATGACAGCCAGCGCCAGGCAACCAAGGATGCAGGTAAAATAGCAGGACTGAAAGTAAAAAGAATAATCAATGAGCCTACTGCAGCGGCTCTTGCCTATGGTCTAGATAAAAAAGGTGAAGAAAAAATTGCAGTATTTGACTTAGGTGGTGGTACTTTTGATGTATCAATCCTTGAGATTGGCGATGGAGTCTTTGAAGTAAAAGCTACAAATGGTGACACTCACCTTGGTGGAGAAGATTTTGATTTAAGAATCATTGATTATATTGCCGATGAATTTCAAAAAGATCAGGGCATTGATATAAGAAATGATAAAATGGCTCTCCAGCGGTTAAAAGAAGCTGCTGAAAAAGCTAAGATGGAACTTTCAAATTCTGTTGAAACAAGTATTAATTTGCCGTTTATTACTGCAGATGCTTCTGGACCAAAACATCTTGATATTAAATTTACAAGGGCTAAACTTGAATCTTTAGTTGCTGACCTTCTTGATAATCTTGAAAAACCATGTCTCACAGCCATGAAAGAAGCAGGAATGTCCAATAGCGATATCAACGAAGTTGTATTGGTTGGTGGTATGACACGTATGCCTGCTGTTCAGGAAAGGGTTGAAAAGATTTTCGGGAAAAAACCCCACAAAGGTGTAAACCCTGACGAAGTTGTTGCCATGGGCGCATCAATTCAGGCAGGTGTACTCCAGGGTGATGTTAATGACGTTCTTTTACTTGACGTAACTCCTCTATCTCTTGGAATTGAGACTCTTGGTGGTGTTATGACAAAATTAATTGAAAAGAATACAACAATACCAACCAAGAAAAGCCAGACTTTTTCTACTGCGGCAGACAATCAACCTGCAGTGTCAATCCATGTTCTTCAGGGTGAAAGAGAAATGGCAAATGGGAATAAAACTCTTGGTCAATTTGAGCTTTCAGATATTCCACCGGCACCAAGGGGTGTTCCTCAGATAGAGGTTTCCTTTGATATTGATGCCAATGGAATTGTTTCTGTTTCTGCCAAGGACAAGGCAACAGGAAAAGAACAATCTATCCGTATTACTGCGGCAAGCGGTCTTTCCGATGAAGAAATTGAAAAGATGGTAAAAGATGCTGAACTTCATGCAGAAGAAGACAAGGCAAAAAAAGAACTTATAGATGCAAGGAACACTGCAGATGCCATGATCAGCCAGACTGAAAAAACTTTAAAAGAGCATGGTGATAAAGTTGATGCTGATACAAAGAAAAAGATTGAAGAAGGCATTGAAGCATTGAAACAGGTAAAGGATACTGATGATAAAGATGCCATAAAACAAAAAACCGATGCCCTTGCAGAAGCCTCCCACAAACTTGCAGAAGTAATGTACCAGCAGGCTTCTCAGGAAGGGGCAGCAGGAGACGCTCCTAAGGCAGAGTCTGCAACCCAGGATGATGATGTTGTGGATGCTGATTTTGAAGAAGTTGATAAAGAGAAATAGGCATAATAATATTATTTATTGAATATAATCCCACTGTGTTCTATATTTGCGCAGTGGGATTTTTTTATTTATAGATTATCAGGGCGATTTAATGATTATTACTGAAATTCTTGCAAGAAACAGCAGATTGTATACGGATAAAACAGCATTGATTGAGCGGTCTCCTGGAGACCGGACAAGACGCTCTATAACCTGGGAAGAATTTTATAAAGAATCCAATAAATTTGCCAATGGTCTTTTAAAACTTGACATTAAAAAAGGTGATAAGATTGTTCATCTTATGATGAATTGCCTTGAATGGCTTCCTGTATATTTTGGTATCTTAACCACAGGAGCGTTGGCAGTGCCTTTAAATTTCAGGTTTGAATCAGATAAGATAAAACTCTGTACAGAAGTCTCTAACGCAAAAGTTTTTATTTTCAGTGAAGAATTTATAGAAAAAATAGAAAAGATTAAAGGCTCTCTTGATAAATTTGTTAAAACCTGGCTTTTTGTGGGCAAGGCAGAAAAATGCCCTGATTTTGCCGTTAATTATTTTGATTTTATAGAAAATGTATCTGGCTCTGAGCCTGAAAATATTGATATCAGGATAGAAGACGAAGCTGCCCTTTATTTTACCTCAGGCACGACAGGCACACCAAAAGCTGTTTTACTTACCCATAGAAACCTTGAACATGCCTGCTATGTTGAAAACAGCCATCATAAG
The DNA here is from genome assembly GCA_964612755.1 of uncultured Desulfobacterales bacterium. Classification (GTDB taxonomy): domain Bacteria; phylum Desulfobacterota; class Desulfobacteria; order Desulfobacterales; family Desulfobacteraceae; genus JAIOSM01. Next base: position 5,384 of record CAZTEM010000066.1, read on the forward strand.
CAGACCCATGATGATATTTTCCTTTTGATTCCGCCTTTATACCATACTGGTGCCAAAATGCACTGGTTTGGAAGTTTTATTGTAGGAGGAAAATGTGTGTTACTAAAAGGTATAAAGCCTGAGTGGGTTTTAGAGGCGATATCTGAAGAACATGTGACAATAGCATGGCTTCTTGTCCCCTGGGCCCATGACCTTTTAATCGCACTTGAAACAAAAAAGCTTGCACTCTCAGATTATAAACTTGATCAGTGGAGATTAATGCATGCAGGAGCGCAGCCTGTACCTCCTGTATTGATTGATGAGTGGAAAACTTATTTTCCCCATCATGATTATGACACAAATTATGGACTTACAGAAGCCACGGGTCCAGGTTGTGTGCATCTTGGGATTGAAAATAGTGAACATATCGGTCCCATAGGAATTCCAGGCTTTGATTGGGAATGCCAGATAGTGGATAAACAGGGAAACATATTGCCAAAGGGTGAAACAGGAGAGCTGATAGTTAAAGGTCCCGGTGTTATGAAAAAATATTATAAAAACCCTGAAGCTACAAAAAAAGCCTTAAAGAATGGATGGCTTTATACAGGAGATATGGCACGCTATGACCGTAAAGGTTTTATCTGGCTCGTGGACAGACTAAAGGATTTGATTATTTATGGCGGGGAAAATATATATCCCAATGAAATAGAAAATTTTTTTATGAAAAATAAGAAAATTAAAGATATTGCAGTTATTGGAATCCCAGATAGACGACTTGGCGAAGTGCCAGCTGCCATTATTGAATTAAAACCGGGTAAAGAATTAACAGAACAGGAGATCATGGAATTTGGTGAAGGTTTGCCAAAATATAAAAGACCTAAAAAAATATTTTTTGATAAAATTCCAAGGAATCCAACCGGGAAAATAGAAAAACCAAAATTAAGAAGGTTATATGCAAAAGATGAAAGAAAAGATATTGCTAAGCTTTATAAATAAATACCTGCTTATATTGTTTATATGTTGTGCTTTTATTTCTTCTGCAATGGCTAAAGAACCAAAGATGCCCAGTGCAGATCACATTCTCAACCAGATTGAGAAACGATATTTTAAAAAAGGGTTTACAGCTGATTTTTTTCAGATTTCAAAACTTAAAGCTCTTGATATAAATGAAACAGCTTTGGGAAAGGCAGTATTTTGCTATCCGGGCAAAATGGTCTGGGAATATCTTGAACCCCAGCAGCATAAGATGATAACAAATGGTAAAATGTTGTGGGTATACAGACCGGATCAAAATCAGGTCATGCTGGGGCATGCAGAAAATTTTTTTAAGAAAGGGCTGGGTGGTGCATTTTTATCTGATATTTCCAAGGTCAGGAAAAATTATATAATAAGTCTTAAAGACCAGGATAAAACGGTTTACAAGCTTTTACTCATACCCAAGATAAAAACCCCTGAAATTCAGTCAATTTTAATTGTTGTTTTAAAAAAAAATTATAATATAAAAAAAATAATCACTCAAAATATATATGAAGATACAATTGAATTTGAATTTCGTAACCTTAAATTTAAAACCATAGATGATTCTTTGTTTGAATTTAAAATACCTGAGAATGCAAGTATAATTCAATTAGATAATAAACCATCAAGTAAGATGTATTAAGAGAGGCGACTGGCAGAAGATAAAAGTAATCATTCAGATAAATAACGGAGACATAAAGAGACATAATAGGAAGATATGATGGAAAAAAAGATAAAAGAACTTGTTAAACAAAAAAACGGTATTATCCTTGCCCATAATTATCAACCTCCTGAAATTCAGGATATTGCAGATCTCTGCGGAGATTCGTTGGAATTAAGCATTAAGGCTTCAAAAACAGATGCTGATATAATTGTTTTTTGCGGTGTGAAATTCATGGCAGAAACAGCTTATATTTTATCTCCGGATAAACAAATTCTTCTTCCTGTTCAAGATGCGGGGTGTCCCATGGCAGATATGGTAATGCCAGATGCCTTGAGAAAAAGAAAAAAAGAGCTTGGCAATATACCTGTTGTAACATATGTTAATTCAACAGCTGCTGTTAAAGCTCTTTCAGATATATGCTGCACCTCTGCAAATGTTATTGATATTGTTAATTCAATTGATTCTGATGAAATCCTTATGACCCCTGATAAAAATCTTGCCCAATATGCAGATTCCAGAACCCGTAAAAGAATTCATCTATGGGAGGGATTTTGCCCTTACCATAATAATTTGTCAAAACAAGATGTTTTAAAAGCAAAAGCAGAACACCCTGATGCGTTATTTATTGCCCATCCTGAATGTTCTCCTGAAGTTTTAAAGCTTGCAGACAGCATTCAAAGCACATCAGGCATGACAAGGTTTGCAAAAGAAACAAAGCATAATAGTTTTCTCATTGGAACAGAAATCGGACATCTTTATCCTTTATCCAAAGCCTGCCCTGATAAAGATTTTTTCCCGGTATCTGACCAAATGTTTTGTAAAGATATGAAAAAGATAAACCTTGGGCATATAATTCAAAGTCTTGAAAATCCATTGGATTTTGAGGTAAGTGTGCCTGAAGATATCAGAAAAGATGCCTATAAAGCAGTAAAACGCATGATTGATTTAAAATAATATTTTAGCAAAACACTATATGGCAATAATGTTGGTTCTGGCATATGAAAAACAAATTTAATATATGGCTATTTTAAAATCCAAAGGAGACAGGGCTCTCGGCATATTTTATATTATTGTGTCTGCTGCATCCTTTGGGGCAATGCCCATATTTGCCAATATTGCTTATGCTTCCGGGACAAACGTTGTTACATTACTTTTTTTAAGATTTACAACAGCTTCCTTTATAATGTTATCCTGGGTTATCTGGAATCGATCAAAATTTTCGTTCCCTGATTCAAAAGTATTTATTATTCTTATTTTAATGGGTGTTCTGGGTTATGGAGGACAATCTTTCTGCTATTTTACAGCATTGACTTTTATTCCTTCTGGTACAGTGTCAATTCTTTTATATCTATACCCTGCCCTGGTTACAATATTATCTGTTTTGTTTTTAAATCAGAAAATTACAAGATATGAAATTTTTGCCTTGATTCTGGCATTATCAGGCACAGTCTGTGTTGTCGGATTTAAATTAGGGGGAGCAGGTCAAGGTTATTTCTTTGGTGTAATGTCAGCCTTTATTTATGCTGCTTATATTATTGTTGGCACAAAAGGTCTGCATAAAACCAATGCTTTTTTATCATCCACCATTATTATAAGCTCAACAGCAATTGTTTATTCTATTATAATTTTATTTCAAAAGCCTGTTTTTCCAAATGATTTTATCGGGTGGGGAGCAGGTTTAATGGTGGCAATAATTTCAACAATTATAGCCATTGTTACATTCTTTGCAGGTTTGAAAAAAATAGGTCCTGTCCATGCATCTATGTTTTCAACCATTGAGCCTGTTATTACGGTCTTACTTGCATGGGGATTCCTGGGAGACCTGCTTGGCATATGGCAGATAATTGGCGGGATAATGGTTCTTGCTGCCGGAGTTCTTTTGGCAAAAGAGCAAAAGTAATCCTTATTTATGCACAATCGAAATCTCTTTTCTTACTGGTATGGAATGAAATTTATACGCTGGATAACCCATCATTATACTGCCAAAAACCTTATATCCTTCAGGAAGTTCAAGAAAATCTTCAAGAGGGGCATAGTGATTGACAGCCCTTGTAAAAAAACCTGCCCAACAGGTTCCAAGCTTGTTTGCATGGGCAAATAATTCAAGATATGTTAAAGCAATGCCGGCTTCAGCACTTGCCCAGTAATTATCTTGTTTCCCAAGAACAATAATTAAATTTGGAGCATCTCTCAGTATAAGATCAACTCCTTTATCCCAATTTTCTACAATTTCTTTTGAAATATTATTCTTTTTTATCCAGTCAACAGTTAATCTTGAAAGTTCATGAATTTTTTCCAAAGATTCAACATTTATCCATTTAAGTTTTTGTTGATTGCTTGCTGTGGGAGTCCATCTGGTAATAGAAAGTATTGTTTCTATTGTATTATGGTCAATGGTTTTGTTTTGAAATGTTCGACATGAACGTCGGGTTTTTAGAAATTGTTCTGCCTGGGCTGGAGAAATTGCTGTTTTTTTATTAATTTTTTCCGGTTTTCTGGTATTTTTTGTGATTGTTATTGCATGTCCCGGACAAATACTTGCGCATTGTCCGCAATTTATACAAAACCGTTGATATTCATCAAGTAAACCCATTTCATTCTTTTCATTTCTGGATAGAATAAATCCAAAGGGGCAAACCTTGGAGCAAAGATCAACCTTTTTACAAATACATTTGTCATGGTCAATTAATATTTTCAAAAGACACCTCTTTGTATAATTTTTTTGAATGTCACAATAGAATATAAAAAAATATTTGTCAATTTTTGAAAAATAAGAATAATTTTACATAGTTGACCGGCAAATATTTGACATTTTTTTTTAGATGTACAATAATCCCTGGAAAGCTAAGTTTTAGTATAAAACTAAGTGGAAAATCATAGAAGAATATTTGATATTACACTTAATTGATACTTTTAATAGGAGAAATAAGATGAAATCGAAGATAATTATTTTGTTCATGATAGTGACCATGTGTCTTTTATTTTCAGGTCTGTCCATGGCAGACACTGACACTTCAAAAGAGGAGTTAAAAGTTTCCCTTGTAAATAAGGATGCTGTGGTAAGCTTTCAGGAAATGGGTGAAAATAAAATCCTGGTCTCTGCCCTGGATTCTGATGGCAACCCTGTTCAGGGGTTAATGCCGGAAGATTTTAAGGTGCAAAAAAATACAAAACAGGCACAGGTTATATCTGCTGAAGTTTTAAAAACAAAACAAGATGTTGGTATTAATTATGTTTTAGTAGTTGATAATTCTTTTTCAATGAAGGAACGTAAGGCTGTAGGACCTGTTTTATCAGCTCTGGATGAATTCTTAAAAATTGTAAGACCTTTTGATGTTGTGGATGTTATAGTATTTGACAAAAAAAAGAAGTTTTTAGTAGATGGTCATAATCTGCACTTAAATACTTTTAAATCAAATAATATAATTGAATTAAAGAATTTTTTCCAAAAGAGTTTTAAAAAAGGCTTAAGTACCCAGACTTTTTTATATGAAGGTATTTTGGGCGGTCTTGATATAGCATCAAAAATGCCTGAAAAGAGTAATAAGTTTTTAGTGGTTTTTACAGATGGTGAAGACCTGAACAGTAAGATAAAAAAAGGAATAATAGCACCAAAAGCAAAGGGATTAAAAAATTTCAGCGCTTATTCCATTGATTTTATGCCTTCTGAGAAAACCAATAAATTTTTAAAGAATTTTTCCGAGTCAAATAATGGAAAAATATGGAAAGCAACCTCTGCTAAAAATTTACTGCCTGTATTTCAAAAAGTTTCAACTACTATACTTTATCAATATGTAGTTGAATATAGATTTTTCAGACCACCTTCAGGTATTGTGAATTTAGGGGCAAATGAAGTTGATTTTGATATCCTGACAACACTTGAAGGCAAGTCATTGCCCTATTATGTATTTTTTCAGACAGGTAAAAAAGAGTTAAATTCAAAATATAATTTGTTTGCAGATAAAACCCAGGCTGATTCCTTTAATGAAAATAATTTCACAAGTGTTCTTGATAAATATTATTCTATTTTAAACCTTGCAGGGAAAAAATTAAAACAAAATCCTGATGCCAAAGTCAATATAATAGGGTGCAATTCTGATTCAGGTATTGAAAAAGGCAACCAGGACCTTTCCAGGCAAAGAGCCGAGGCAATAGCATCATATTTGAATGATATATGGGGAATAGACAGATCAAGAATGCAGATTACTGCCAGGGGACTGCCTGCAAAACCTGCTTCTGTTGGACATCCTGGGACCAGATCCGAGAATCAGAGAGTTGAACTTGTTTTTGAACCTGAAGAACTTCAGCTGAATTCTGAAAACGATTTTATGGTTGAGCATAATAATATCTATAATCTGGAAATTTTACCCGAGATAACAGCTGAATATGGAGTTGCAAGCTGGGAAATTGCCATAAATAATAAAAATGGAGTTATTCAAACTATACAGGGTACAGATAAGCCTTTAACAGGTAATTTTATTGCCTTTAATAAAATAGATGCTCAAACCCTTGTGGGTTCCGAATACCTTGAAGCAAAAATTAAAGTAATTGACACTAATAATGATGCCTTTGAAGCAAAAACTCCAAAATGTTCTGTAAAAGTATCAAGTAAAGCAATAATTGATGAATTTGTGCTGCCACCAGAGGGTACAATATCTGTTGATCCTGAATCTTTAAATATTGAAGAAGTAACAATAATTGATTCTTCTCCTTTACTTAATTATGTCTTTTTTGAAACTAAAGAAAGTAAAATTCCTGAAAGGTATAAATTATTAAAGAGCCAGACCGAGGCAAAAGCATTTGACGAAACAAAATTACAAAATGCCATTGAAAAATATTATAATGTCTTAAATATCATAGGTAAACGCCTTTCTGAAAATAAAGATGCCTTAATAACCCTTACAGGATGTATTAGTAATACTGGCAAAGAAAGAAATAAAATTGCCATTTCAAAAGCCAGGGCTGAAGAAGTAAAAGCATATTTAAAATATATCTGGGGAATTAATCCTGATCGAATAAAGGTTGTAGCACGAAAATTACCAGCAGTGCCAAGTACCAATAGTGTTGCCCAGGGTAGACTTGAAAATCAGAGAGTGGAAATTTTTTCAGAAACACCTGAAATCCTTGACTCCATAAAAAGTACATATACTTTTGCCGAATCTGATAATAACGAAATCAAGATTCATCCTGATATTCAGATAGGATATGATTTAAAGGACTGGAAAATTGAAATTCTGGGGCAGGATCAAGTATTAAAGGAAGTTAAAGGTTCTGGAAATAATATCCCTGATTGTGTTTTTAACCTTAAAGAATATGGGCTGCAAAAAATAGGTAATTTTGATCAACTTGCAATTGTTGCAACAATGACAGATATAAATAATAATACTTCAAAAACAAAACCTGCAAACGTATCTGTTAAATATATTAAAAGGATTGAGCGGGAAGCACAAAAGCTGGACTATAAAGTAGTTGAAAAATACGCTTTAATTTTATTTGATTATAATAGTTCTGCTATTAAAGAACGTAATAAAGTAGTTTTGGATCGTGTTGTAAAAAGGATTCAAGAGCTTCCTTCTGCTAAAATAACCATTGTGGGGCATACTGATATAATTGGTAAAGAAAATTATAATGTAGCTCTTTCTTTGCGGCGGGCAAAAACAGTTTATAAAATGGTTATGAAGGCAGGGATATCTTCACCTGAAAGAATAGTATATCGTGGGGATGGACCAAACAATCCTCCTTATGACAATGCGACTGCTGAAGGTAGATCATTTAATAGAACAGTTACTATTGCCATTGAGTATGAAATGAAATAAATTTTTAAAAAAAAATGTGCTTGGCTCCTAATTTTTTAATTTTTCAATTGCATCATTGGGACCAAGCACAATTAAAATATCACTGTCTTTAATAAGAAAATTCCCTGTTGGAATCATATTCATTCTTTCAGGGACTATTTCTTTGACAGCAAGGACCTGGATTCCATATTCATTAATCAAATTAAGGTCTTTTAATAATTTTCCAACATATTGTTGAGGGGGTGCAAGCTCAACAATGCTGTAATTATCAACAAAGGGCATATGTTCAATAATGCTTGGATTGTGAAGTCGCTCTGATAAAGTAACAGCCTGGTCTTTTTCAGGGAAAATAACATCTGAGACTCCGACCTTAAAAAGGAGGCGGCTGTGGGCTTCAGACGTAGCCTTGGCAATTATCTGTTTCACGCCTATATCTTTTAAGTTTAATGCACATAAGACAGAAGCTTCAAGACTTGACCCCATACATATTATGGCAGAGTTTATTGCCTTTACTCCAAGAGATTCCAATACTTTTTTATCTGTGGCATCTGCGACAACTGCGCGGCTTACGTCATCTTTTATTGCCTGGATCAATTTGGAATTTTTATCAATTGCCAGAACTTCATGACCTTTTTCATATAAACTTGTGGCAAGAAAATTACCAAAGGTACCAAGCCCTATTATTACAAATTGTTTCATATCATACCTCTTTTATCCAATCATAATGTCTTCTTCGGCATTATAATAATTTAGTGTTGTGGAGCGGCTTACAGCTATGACTATTACCAAAGGTCCCAGTCGTCCTATGAACATTATACAGCTTAAAATAAGCTTGCCAATTATGGATATTTTAGCAGTGACACCCATGGAAAGCCCCACAGTGCCAAAAGCACTGACCACTTCAAAAAAATATTCAATAAATTTGCCCCTGCTTTGAAAATGAGGAACATCACCTATTTCTGTCATTAAAAGTATTATCACACCAATACATATAACAGCAGTACTGATCAAAAGTACACTTACTGCTTTTCCAATACTTTTTTCTGAAATCGAACGATTAAAAATCTGGGGACGGTTTTGACCTTTGAAACGCGATAAGCCTAGAATCAATAAAGTCATGAAAGTTGTTGTTTTGACACCGCCGCCGCAGGAGCCCGGAGATGCTCCTATAAACATGAAGATAACCATGATAAAAAGAGTTTCGTTTGCCATATTACCAATGGGAAGGTTGTTAAATCCGGACGTTCTGGTATTGACCATTTGAAAAAAAGATGCAAGTATGCCATCTTTTATTGAAAGATGGGCAAGGGTATTATGTTGTTCCATAAAAAAGAAAATAATAGTGCCCGCAATCAATAAAAAAACAGTGCTGAATAAAACTAGTTTTGAGTTAAGGCTTAACCTTGACCAGGCATGGCGTTGGAAAAGTTTTAATTGCCTGAGATCTGATATAACTATAAATCCCAAGCCACCTGCAATAATTAATATACACATTACTAAATTAATAATCCAATTGTGCTGAAAATCAACAAAACTATTTGAAAATAATGAAAATCCTGCATTGCAAAAAGCACTTATGGAATGGAAAACAGCAAGAGACAAAGCTTTTGAAACACTATTACCTGGAGAAAAACAAAAAAACAATATTATTGTTCCAATGCCTTCAAATATTAATGTAAAAAGCAATACATCTTTTAATATTAAATAAGGGCTTTTATCTTTAGTTGGAGTAAAGGTATCCTGCATTGCATCATGGTTTGCAAAACTTGATCTCCCCCGGAAAATTAATAAAAACAATGTTGAAAGAGTCATTATCCCGATGCCGCCTATTTGAATTAGGACCATTAAAACCATTTGTCCAAAAAAAGTAAAAAAACTTCCTGTATCCACAACAACAAGACCTGTTACGCACACAGCAGATGTGGAAGTGAAAAAAGCATTAACAAAATTAAGACTTTTGTCAAAAGATGCCTGGGGCAGCATTAATAAAAGAGTCCCTGCTAAAATAAGCAGCGCAAAACCTGCAATAATAATACGAGTTGGGGATCGAAAAAATATTTTCATGATAAGTCAAATTTTTACCAGATCAAACAATACAAATCAACTTAAAATTCGTGCCTGATCATAAAAGCGTTTTAATTTGGTTTGAACTGCTCTGAAAACAGAACCTTCAGGATATTGTTTGTTACTATCAAGTTTTCCTGCTTCTTTGCCAAATAAGACTTTTATTCCTTCCTGGATAGTTCTTACCTTATAAATATGAAAATTTCCTTTTTTTACAGATTCGATTACATCTGATCTGAGCATGAGGTTTTTTATATTGGAAGCAGGAATCATAACGCCCTGATCACCGCTTAGACCTTTTTGTATACACACATCATAATAGCCTTCTATTTTTTCATTAACTCCGCCAATTGCCTGGATTTCACCTTTTTGGTTAACTGATCCTGTAACTGCAATGCCCTGGTTTATTGGTATTTCTGCAAGACTTGAAATTGCAGTATATAATTCTGTGGAAGAGGCGCTGTCTCCGTCAACACCAGAGTAACTTTGCTCAAAAGTAATACTTATTGTAACATTTAGAGGATAGTCCTGTGCAAACATCCTGCCTAAAAATCCAGCAATGATCATAATACCCTTATCATGGGTCTGACCTGACATATTTGCTTCATGTTCAATATTGATAATCCCGGGTTTTCCCATATAGGATTCCGCAGTAATCCTTGTGGGGCGCCCAAAAGCAATATTCCCCAATTGGTATACTGCAAGTGCATTGACCTGACCCACTTTTTTGCCGGTTACATCAATCAATACAGTATTGTCCACAAAGCCCTGGTGTACTTTTTCCTCATACAAATTATTTCTAAATCTGAATTCATGGATTGCTTGTTTTACGTGATCAGCTGAAATACTCGCAGCTTTTTTTGTTTTTGCCCAGTAATTTGCTTCTTTTAGAAGTCCCATGACCTGACCAAATCGTAAAGAGAGTCTGGTTTGATCCGCAACAATCCTGCTGCCATGGGAAATTATTTTCAAAACACCGTCCTTTGTAAAGGGCAACAGGTTTTCTGCCTTGCAGGCACCTGCAATAAAGCGTGCATATTGAAGTAGAACCTTGTTTGTTATTTTTACTTCATTATCAAAATCAGCCCGCACTTTAAACAATTTATTAAATTTATCGTCAAGCTGCTGCATCAGCCGGAAGGTTTTATAATGCCCCATGAGAATAACTTTGACATTAAGATCAATGGGTAAAGGTTTTAATGATTTTGCTCCGGTGTTTGCCTGATCCGGCACATCTTCTATTTGCAGGCTTTTGTTAAGCAGAGAGGTTTTAAATGATTCCCAGACCAGAGGATTGGATAAAAGAGGTTCGATTTCCATAATTAGATACCCCTGGTTGGCTTTTAATAATGAGCCTGCCTGCACCATGGTAAAATCTGTCGAAGATGCACCGCCCATAATAAAATTTTTTTCTATTGTACCAAACAGGTTGGAAAAATTCGGATTATGTTCAAAAACAACAGGGGCGCCTGTGTCTTTTTTATGAGTCACAAGAACATTTATCTGGTAGCGTTTTAATAAAGATTCAGTAAGCTCTTTAATTTTTTTGTTTTCTTTTGGATCTTTTCCTGCATGGTTGCCCATGAATAAAGCCATATTATCAACAATATCTTCCTGCACTATTTTAAGATAATCTGTTACAGCAGGTATTTTATTACTGAAATTTGATAAATTTTTCATATTGGCCGCAACAATTTTTTGAACCTTTTGGGAAATCAATGCTTTGGCAGCATCCTGCATTTCATTGTCAAGCAGAGCAATTTTTTTCAGAGTCTTATTAAGTTTTTCCTGAACTTTTTCCATGTTTTTGATTAATGTTTTTTGTTGTTTTTCAGGAAGATCATCATACATTTTTTGTTCCATTGGCTGGTTATCATGTATTGGTATAGGCTTATATCCATTTTCCGTATGGGCAATTCCAATACCAAGGGGCATTGAAAAATGTTCGATTTTTGTAAAAGCCTTATTTCTTTTATCGTTGAATTTATTAAGGATTTTTTTGTTTTGGGTTTGGAAAGTCTCATCTTCAAAAGATTTTGGGATTTGTATTTTTAAAGTTTCTATGTATTTGTGCATCTGGCGTTTAAAAATAATGGCTGTATCCCCTGGGAGATAGAGAGGAATAGGGCAAAAAGAATCATCAAAATTGTGTACCAGGCAGATATCTTTTGGGATATCTTTTTTGGCTGCAAATTTTGTCAAAATATTTTTAATAATTGTTGATTTTCCGGTTCCTTCATCACCGGTCATAAACATATTATATCCATGGGTTTCCATGTTTAAACAAAAATCAATTGCCTGGACAGCACGTGTTTGCCCTATAACAGTTTTTAAAGGGGATAATTCATCTGTGGTTTTAAAATCAAATGTATTTTCAGGATATTTACTTGTCAGATCGTCAGCAGTGAGCTTATATTTTTTAGGCATCTTGTTCTCCTTTTATTTTTCAACCAAAATCAATATAAAACTAATTTCATAATTTTTAAAGGAGATTCGTAAATTGAGAAAATATTACAAAAGTTTTATATATTTCTTGACAAAAACTAATTATTAATCTTAGAATCCTATTCTGTAGTCGTATCTGTAGTCGTATTTACTACAGAGATCATTAATCTATTACTAGGACTCAATATTGAAACAAGCATATTTCAGTGTCCAAAATAATATAATATATTAGGATTGTTTATGAAAATATTATCACAAAATATCTTATTTAAATTTATTGCCACCATTGCATTGTTATTTATGATAAATATAACCCCTGTGTATTCTTTCACTAATGGTCAGGATGCAACTTATGTTATCGGGCAATCAGACTTTGTAAGCAATAGCAGTGGCTGCAATGCCACAAGACTGAATACGCCAAGAGATATAGCTATTGATGCAATACATGGTAAATTATATGTAGCAGACTACAACAACAATCGGGTTCTTAGATTTTCTTATCCAATACACGCTAACCAGCCTGCTGCAGAGCTGGTGTTTGGGCAACCTAATTTTGTAAGTTCCGCTGGTGGTGTTGCACAAAACAGATTGGATTTGCCCATGGGACTCTTTGTCGACTCCAGCGGGCGTTTATGGGTTGCAGATAGAAATAATAATCGTGTTTTGTATTTTAACAATGCCCATTTAATTGCTGTAAATC
>CAZTEM010000067.1:0-5931 GCA_964612755.1 uncultured Desulfobacterales bacterium
ACCGAGAATTGCTGTTTAATCTGTAATTTAATTGACAGTCACCACTTTGTGGTATATCCTTTGTGGGATAAAGGAATTTATTTTAATCGGTTAGTTCAGGTGGAATTATAATGGAAAAAGGTGAATTTAAAGGCATAAGGGCAAGACTTAATAAAACACAAAAACAACTTGCTGAAATCCTCGGAGTTTCCATCAAAGCAATTCACAGCTATGAACAGGGCTGGCGGAAAATACCCCACCATGTTGAGCGGCAGTTGCTGTTTTTGCTTTCAAGAATTCTTAAAGCTAAGGATCAACCATTGAATAAATGCTGGGATGTCTTAAAATGTTCAGGCAAACGCCGAGAACAATGTCCTGCCTTTGAATTTGACTCAGGAGATTTTTGCTGGTTTATCAATGGAACCAAATGCAGTGGCAAAATTCACAGCACCTGGGAAGAAAAAATGGAAGAATGCCGCAATTGTAAAGTGTTTAAAAAGCTTTTTAAAATACAAGGAAAGGAATCTGTATAAAAATGGATGATGTTTTTAAAAATAGTGTTTGCAAAGAAGATATAAAAGAAGCTTCCCGTTACAGAGAAAAATTACCAGAGGTTATCAAAGAGATACTTGCATCCATGGATGATGAACGATCCTTTGCCCATATTGGTGATGAACCGATTCATTTTACAACCTCGGTAAAGGAAATGATTGATAGATTTCGGCAGATTTTGTTCCCCGGATATTTTTCCGGTGAAAAGATTGACAGTGCAAATTTTATTTATAATATAGGTCAAAATGTGTCTCAATTGTATGATATATTGTCTGAAGCAATTATTCATGTTTTAAGACATGATTGTCTGAGGTATGGGCAGAGATGCTCTGAATGTGAAAAAGGCGGCAATGAAATAGCGCTCAAAGCCATAAAGAAAATACCTGATCTCAGGCTTGCCCTTGCTGATGACGTCAGAGGGGTTTTTGACGGTGATCCTGCAGCAAAAAGTTTTGACGAGATTATTTTTTCCTATCCAGGCTTATATGCCATAACGGTTTACAGGATCGCTCATATATTATTCTGCCTGAAAGTGCCCCAGCTTCCAAGGATATTAACAGAATATGCCCACAGCTTAACCGGAATTGATATTCATCCCGGAGCAGAGATAGGAAATAGATTTGTTATTGATCATGGTACTGGTATTGTTGTGGGTGAAACAAGTGTTATTGGTGATAATGTCAGAATCTATCAGAATGTAACTATTGGTGCTTTATCATTACCTCCTGATGCCGGAGAAAAACTCAGAGATGCAAAACGTCATCCCACCATTGAAGATGATGTTATAGTTTATTCAGGTGCAACAATCCTTGGCGGCGAAACAATTATTGGCGCAAGATCGGTCGTGGGCGGAAATGTGTGGCTGACAAGTTCCATTCCTCCTGATACAAAAGTGTTTATTAAATCTCCAAACCTTTTATATAAATATCAGGAAAATTAGAAAATTAAGGATAAATTAATATTATGGCTGTTAAACCAGATATGACAAAAACATGTGGTAATACACCCCTTGTTTATCTTGAAAAAATAAGCCGGGAAATCAGTGCTGATATTTATGGGAAAACTGAATTTTTTAATCCTACTTCAAGTGTAAAAGATCGCGTTGGTCTTGCCATGATAGATCATGGGTTTAAAACAGGTAAAATTGATTCTGAATCCACAATTGTCGAGCCAACAAGCGGCAATACAGGGATTGCCCTTGCTTTTGTGGCAAGGGTAAAGGGTTTAAAATTAATATTAACCATGCCGGAAACCATGAGTATTGAAAGGCAGAAGCTTTTAAGACATTTAGGTGCAACTCTGGTTTTGACAGAAGGATCAAAAGGCATGAAAGGCGCAATATCCAAGGCTGAAGAAATTATAGCAGAGACACCTAACTCATATATGCCGGATCAGTTCTCCAATCCTGCCAATCCTGAAATACATAGAACAACCACGGCTGTGGAGATATTGAATGATATTAAAGGGAAAATTGATATTTTTGTGGCAGGTGTGGGCACCGGAGGAACTTTTACAGGAGTTTCAGAAGTATTAAAAGAGAAAAATCCTGATTTGATCTCCATTGCAGTTGAGCCCTATGATTCTGCCGTGATATCAGGCGGCGCTGCCGGTCCCCATGCAATTCAGGGTATTGGTGCAGGGTTCATCCCAAAAAATTTAAATGTGGATCTTATTGATGAAATTATTAAAGTGAAAAATAATGAAGCATTAAAGGGAGCAAAAGAGCTTGCACAAAAAGAAGGCATATTGTGCGGTATTTCATCCGGGGCAGCTTTCCATGCAGCAAAAATTGCCGGCATGCGCCCTGAAAATAAAAATAAAACAATTGTGTTTATAATTTGTGATACAGGAGAAAGATACCTCAGCACTGATATGTTTTCCGGCAGTGATTTTTAAAAGATTGCATTTAATTTGTGATTTGAGTATATTTAAAGTATCAATCATTAATAATAAACAGGCGAGGAAAATTAAGTGGATTTAAAATGTCTATTTAAACCGACTACCATGGCTGTTATTGGAGTTTCAACCACCCAGGACAGCCACCCGGCAAATGTGATTTATAATAAAAATCATCTGCGCTATCCTGTTAAAACATTCCCTGTTAATCCAAAAGGCGGTGTTTTTAATCGGGAAAAACTCTATAAAAGTGTTGAAGATATTGAAGATGACATTGATATGGCAGTGATTGCAGTGCGGAGTAAATTTGTACCCCTGGTTCTTGAGCAATGCATTAAAAAAGGAGTAAAAGGGGCTGTTATGATATCCGGCGGGTTTGCAGAGTCAGGGAATATGGATATCCAGAATAAGGTTGTTGAGATTGCAAACAAAGCCTCTTTTCCTTTTATTGGACCAAATTGTCTTGGCACCTATGCCCCTGATTATGTGGATACATTTTTTTTGCCCGGCGAAAGAATTATAAGTCCTGAAAAAGGTAATGTGGGTTTCGTAAGCCAGAGCGGCGGCGTACTTGTGGATCAAATGGTGAAATTCGCAGGGCAGGGCATTGGCATATCCCTTGCAGTCAGCATAGGCAACAAAGCCTGTATCAGAGAGATCGATATGCTGGACTGGTTTGAAAAAGATGATGCAACAAAGGTTATTACTTTTTATATTGAAGGGTTTGAAAAAGGCGAAGGTCGCAAATTTATTAAAAAAGCTGATCAATGTTCAAAACCCGTAGTGATTTTAAAAGCAGGAAAGAGCCAAAAGGGCATTGAAGCCGTTTCCAGCCATACAGCATCTCTTGCGGGTGATTACAGGGTGTTTTCACAAATTATGAAACAATACCATGTGGCAGAGGCTGATAATGAATATGAACTTACTTCTTTTTGCGAAGCATTAAGCTGCTATTCCAAAGGTATAAAATCAAATATAGGTATTGTGTCTTTAAGTGGAGGACATGGCGTTTTAGCAGCTGATGCCTGTGAAATATATGGATTAAAAGTCCCGGGTCTGGAACAGGAAACCAAAGATATTATTTTAGATAGGCTTTCTCCTGAAATAAGGGATATTGTTTCCCTTGTAAATCCAGTGGATCTGACTGGAAGCTGTGTTGATAATGATATTATTACTTCAACCAGGCATTTGCTCAGGGATAAAAATATTGAATGTGTTCTTGCTTTGTTAATTCCATATTCTCCGGGCGTTTCCGCAGATATCGGTGCGAAATTGAGCCAGGTGGCAAGAAATGAAGGCAAACCTTTAATTGCCTATGTGCCCAATGAAGATAAATATAAAATTATAATAGAAGGTTTTGAACTTAATAATATCCCGGTGGCATCTTCTGTAGAGGGAGCTGTCCTGATGGCAAAAGCATTAAAGAGGTGCAGACCATGTTAGAGGAATATAAAGATATAAAGAAAATTTTAGACAATAGCAAAGCCTCAGGATGGGTGCTGGAACCCGATGCAAAAAAAATAATGGAAATAATGGGGCTTGATGTGCCGGGGTTTGTTTTAACCAATTCCCTGGAATCTGCCCGGGACTTTATGAAAAAACAAAATCAGCCTGTTGTTGCCAAAGCTGTTTCTAAAAAAATTCTTCATAAGACAGAACACAATGCTGTCAGCCTTGGAATTTCCTCCAGCGATTATCTGGAACAGGAATTTAACAGGCTTAAAAAGCTTGACGGATGTGAAAATATTTTGATTGAAGAAATGGTCAAAGGCATAGAACTTATTATCGGGGCAAAAAATGATTTTCAATTTGGTCCTGTGATCGTGTTTGGGCTTGGCGGTACATCAGTTGAAATTTATAATGATACTGCAATCAGAATGGCGCCTTTAACTGAAAGGGATGTTGTTTCCATGGTGGAATCTCTTAAGGCAAAAGAGATTATTTCAGGATATAGAGGTCAGCAAGGCGTTAATATGGAGGCTTTAACCCGTTTGCTCATTAAATTCTCCAATTTTATTATGGAGTTTGAGACTGCTCTTCAATCCATTGATTTTAATCCTGTTATCTGTACTAAAGACAAATGTGTAATTGCCGATGCAAGGATTATTCTGGAATAAAGCATATTTTTTGACTTAAAATTGCTGTTTATTTATACTTTATTTTCTGCACGGCAATCAGAGAAATAATACTGAAACATGCACCTGCAATAAAAGGTATCCTATAATCTAACATCCACAGATATCCTCCGATAACAGGCAGGACTACAGCAGCTATATGATTTATTGTAAATCCCATTGCCATGCTTGGAGCAATGTCCTTTGGCTCCCCGATTTTTTGAAAATATGTTTTTATGGCAATGGCAAAATTGAAAAAAATATGATCAAGTATATATATTATTGCTATGATCATTTTTGTTTGAACCATTGCATAGGCAAAGAAAATAAAAATAAGGCTGAAATATTCCAAAGACAAAACTTTTCGCTCGCCAAATTTAATTATACTCTTTCCTATGATGGGGCTTAAAAAATAATTTACAATATTATTGATTACAAAAAGAATTGTTATTTCCTGGACAGAGAAATTAAATTTTTTAACCATTAAAAAAATTGCAAAAGCTATAAAAATTTGTCGTCGTGCCCCTGCCATAAATGTTAAAAAATAATACAGACTGTATTTTTTTTTGAAGATTATTTTTTTGTGCTGGGGGATTATTTTTTTATCAACAGGGTTTTTTGTAAGTGCCCACAGGGAAGCTGCCACAATTATTAATCCAAAAAAGATATATATTTGTTTATAAGAAAAAACAGGTGTCAAAAAAAAGATGCTGATTCCCACAATTATATTGGTGGCAGCAGCAAGACTCCTTTGTTTTCCAAAGACCCATGGTGATATTTTTTCTCCAAAATATTGCAGAGTAAGGGACTGGTTTGTTGTCTCGTAATAGTGGAATCCAAAGCTCATTATAAGAGTTGTTAATATTACACCCTGATAAAAGGGGAGAAATCCGGTTAAAGCTATGCCAAGTCCGAGTATTAATATGGAAAGAGCCGATAGTAAATGTTCTTTTATTATTAACAAAAAAAAAATTACAAGCAGGGCAAGAAAGCCCGGGATCTCCCTTACAGATTGGATAACACCTATTTGATAGCCATTAAGATTCACTATTTCAACGGAAAAATTATTAAATAACGTCCGCCATGTCTGAAGCCCGACTGTTGAACATATGGTAAGAAGTATTAAATATCTGAACATGGGGTTTTTTGAAATATTTTTCATTTATATGATTTTTACCTTTTTAAATATTTTTTATCTGTGCTAAATTTTCATTGAACTATACAGGAATTAATAATAAAGTGAAGTAAAGATTGAGTTAAATTTTAATTATGCTTATTAAACAATTTAAATATTCATCAGATAATCTTGCATATTTGATTTATTCCAAAAATGTCGGGATTGCTATTGATCCTGGTGCGGTTAAGGATATTCTGCATTTTATTGAAAAAA
>CAZTEM010000067.1:6031-17141 GCA_964612755.1 uncultured Desulfobacterales bacterium
TGAAAAAATATAATTCCAAATTAGTTGTTTCCTCTTTAAATGACGAATTAATGGTTAATCCTTTTATAAGATTTAACTCTTCTTCCATGACAGATATTCTTAAAGCAAAGGCAATGCCGACAGGTACAGAGTTCGAAAGATTTCAATCAATCATGGAAATATATTAGCCAAATTGTTTTTAGCAGATTCATTTAAATAATTTCTTGATTATTCGTTTTTAGGTTTTATTATTAAAGTCAGCATTCTTTAAATTTTGGAGATGAGGTTGATGCTTGAGAAAAATAAAAACTTTTTTGATAATAGTCCGTTAAATAACAGCTTTGCCCTGGGCAGGCAATTGACCATTGAATATTATAATTGCAGTGCAGAAATTCTTTTGAATAAGGATATGGTTGAAAAAGCATTATTAAAAGCAGCTGATGAGAGTGGGGCTACCATTATCAGTTCTTCATTTAATGAGTTTACGCCCCAGGGAATAAGCGGGGTTGTGATTATAGCAGAGTCCCATTTTACCGTGCATGCATGGCCTGAACATGATTACGCTGCTGTTGATATATTTACCTGCGGGGATAAAATTGACCTGGAGCTTGCCATTAATTCCATGAAAGACTCATTTGAGTCCGGTAATGTGGTTATATCCTCTGATTTAAATAGAGGAATTATTGCCAAACCCTATGAACAAAGGGATATTGGAAAGATTATTAATAATCCTGAAACAAAGACCATATCATGGAAAAAAGAATATGAAAGAAAAAATCCCTGGGGAGTTTTAACTTCGGTTGATGTATATGAATGTGCCCCTGATATTATCAGAGATGCAGATAAAATTGAACAATTTGCCCATGAACTTTGTGATTTGATTGGCATGAAACGATTTGAAAATTGTCGGGTTATTCATTTTGGCGAAGATGAAAAGGTTGAAGGGTTCAGCATGACTCAATTTATTGAGACTTCTTTGATCTCGGGTCATTTTGCCAATGCCACAGATACTGCATATCTAGATGTATTTAGTTGCAGGTTTTATGAACCCCGTGTGGTTGCTGAATTTGCCACATCATTTTTCAAAGGCGATCATTATAAAATGCAGATTGCCTTGAGACAATAATATGAAAATTTATAGTAAAATATTAGACGGGTGGTTTTCCGAGATTTGCCCCATGTGGCAGGGCGTTGCCTTATCCCTTGAGATTGAAAAGGTATTATACAGCAAAAAGAGCAAGTTTCAACAAATTGATCTGTTTCAGACTAAAAATTTTGGAAAAATGCTGGTTCTTGACGGGATCATACAATTAACCGAGCCTGATGAATTTGCCTACCATGAAATGCTTGCCCATGTTCCAATGTTTGCCCATGCAAACCCTGAAGAGATTCTGGTGATTGGCGGAGGTGATGGCGGGGTTTTGCGGGAAATATGCCGCCATGACTGCATTAAGCATATTGATTTTTGCGAAATTGATGAGGAGGTTATAAAGGTTGCCAAAGAATTTTTGCCTGATATTGCCTGCGGGTTTGATGACCCGAGAATTTCAATTCATATTGGAGATGGTAATGCCTTTGTTAAAGAACACCAAAATCAATATGATGTGATTATTGTTGATTCATCCGACCCCATTGGTCCAGGAGAAGCCTTGTTTGAAAAGCCTTTTTATAAAGCACTTAAATCTGCTTTAAAGCCCAACGGTCTTGTTGCAACCCAGGGTGAATCTTTTTTTCTCCATAAAGATTGTGTGGAAAATCTTGTTAAAATTACAAGAGAAATATTCCCTGTGCAGGCATATTCCTATATCCTTGTGCCGACATATCCCGGCGGACACATTGGTATCTGCCTTGGTTCTTTGGAACCTGACCCTGCACATCCCTGTCGGAAAATTTCCCATGAGCTCCAGGAACAACTAAAATATTATACCCCTGAAATCCATAAAGCATCTTTTATCATGCCGTATTTTGCAAAAAAGATGTTTGAAAATATTTGAATTAACACAATGAATAAAATATATATTGATAATATAAGCATTAGTGTCAAAATTATCAAATCAGCTCCTATTGCTGATTTGACAGCTCTTTACAAGTCTGCAGGATGGTGGGATGCCCAGTGCGACCATAATCCTGAATTTGTAAATCATATTGTAAAAAATTCCGCTTTTTTCGCAGGTGCCTTTATAAAGGATAAAATGGTTGGAATGGGCAGGGTGCTTTCCGATATGGTCAGTGATGCCTATATCCATGATGTTGCAGTCCTTGATCAATACAAAGATAAAGGTATAGGTAAAATGATTGTGGATTTGTTAGTCAAAGAATTGCGATTAAAAAAAATTGACTGGATAGGTCTTATTGCCTGTCCTGAAACCTCATCATTTTATAAAAAATTGGGATTTGAACAATTAAAAGATTATACTCCCATGAAATATATGGGGTGAGAAATGTTTTCACCAAATATTGAGTTGTCTGATTTTAACAAATTTGAATTAAAAGATCGCTCCTTTATAAGACAGATGATTGATAGGTCTAAACCTTTATCCTGTGAATATAATTTTTCAAATCTGTTTGTATGGCAAAACCCTTCTAAACTTTCCTGGACAATGTATAGAGACACTCTTTTAATCTATGATGGCATTGAACAAGTCTGTTTTATGCCTGTGGGGCAGGAGCTTTGCCCTGAGAAACTTTTAAGATTGTCTGAAAATATGCAGGATATAGGTCTGGGATGTGGTTTTACACTTGTTACAAAAGATTATATAAACGCATTCCCTGAAGTTAAAGAAAATTTTATTATAAAACCGGATTATGGTTGTACAGAATATATTTATGATGCACAAAAATTGTGTGGTTTAAAAGGGAAAAAACTCACTAAAAAAAGAAATTTAATTTCTCAATTTAAGAGGTTATATGGCGATTATAAAATAGATTTGATTAAAGAAAATGATTTGCAAAATATCCTTGAATTTTCAGAACAATTGCTAAAGAGAAGAGACTCTGTGCCTGAAACCCTTTGTATGGAGTTTGAAGCTATCAGGCAAGCCTTATTGTTTTTTGCCCTGTTAAACCTTGAAGGTATCTTGTTATCAATTAAAAATAAAATTGTGGGTTTTGCTGTTTTCAGCCCTCTTAATAAATCAACCTTTGATATACATTTTGAGAAGTCTGATCTTGAATTTAAGGGTGCAGCTCAACTTATTACGAATGAAACAGCAAAATATTTAAGGGATAAATGTAAATATTTAAATAAAGAACAGGATCTCGGCATCAAGGGATTAAAAAGAGCAAAATTATCCTGGGAACCTGATATATTATTGAATTTTTATACCATTATCCCCAATGTTTTATCTTGACTTTAAATTCTTAAGAAGATAAAGCTAATATTCCCTTGGGAGAATAAATCTTGATCAGGAGGGTATATTGCAGGATATAGGGCAGATCATTGATACAATATCTAAAGTTTTATGGGGCAATACTCTGGTATGGGTATTAATTGCTGTTGGGATAATGTTGTCCCTGGCTACCGGGTTTATTCAATTGAGGAAGTTTTTCTATGGCTTTTCATTAATCTCAGGAAAATTTGATGATCCTGATGCTCCCGGGGAGCTTACCCATGCTCAAGCACTCAGTGCTTCTCTTTCTTCCATAATTGGAGTTAGTAATATTGCAGGAGTCGGAATAGCCATTGCCATGGGAGGTCCTGGTGCCCTTGTGTGGATGTGGTTTACTGCTGTGTTTGGAATGGCAGTTAAATATTGTGAATGCCTGCTTTCTGTTAAATTTCGTGTTATAGATGCAAATGGATCAGTTGGTGCAGGTCCCATGTACTATATTGAAAAAGGACTTGGTCAGAAATGGCTGGGTATTTTGTTTGCTGTGTTGTCTGCCATTGGCTATCTTGGCGTGGGTAATCTGGTTCAATCCAATACTGTTGCTGAATTGACTTATAAATATTTTTCTATCCCTAAAATAGCAACAGGAGTGGTTATGGGATTTATTGTGTTTCTGATCATTATCGGAGGAGTAAAGCGCATAGCAAGGGTAGCATCAAATATAGTCCCTGTTATGGCTGCTTTTTATATTATTGCTGCCTTAGGTGTGATTATAGTAAATTCTAGTGATATTGGTCTTGCTTTTCAAGTAATATTCCATGATGCATTTACAGGGTCGGCTGCAAGCGGTGGGTTTGCAGGTGCTGCTCTTGCTTCAACTATCAGGTTTGGGGTAATGCGGGCAGCTTATTCCAATGAAGCAGGGTGGGGAAGCTGCCCTGTTGTCCATGGGGCTGTGAAAACCAATGAGCCTGTTCGTCAGGGTATTATAGCAATGTTAGAACCTTTTGTGGATACCATAATAATTTGCACCATGACAGCATTGGTGATTATACTTACCGGAGGCTATCTTACCGGAGAATCGGGTGGAAACCTTGCTGCTGTAAGTTTTGAAATGGCATATGGTAAAATCGGGGGACCCATAGTTGCAATTAGTACTATTTTTTTTGCCCTGACAACTATTATAACATGTTCTTATTATGGTGACAGAAGTATAAATTATCTTTTCGGGGAAAAATTTGTTCAACCATACAGGATTTTATTTTGTTTGTTGATCCCTGTGGGGGCAATTACACACATTACCATTGCCTGGGCAATCGGAGATCTTTTTAGTGGAATAATGATTTTTCCAAACTTGATTTGCATTATGTTTTTATTGCCTGTGATTATAGGCACAACAAAAAAGTATTTTTCTACCCCTGAAAAAAAACGTCCTTAAGTTGATAAAATATATTTTTTAAATTTGTTTGGCAGGTTATTATAAAAAATCTGCCAAACAAATTTAATAGATTTACTTCAGCCTTTATTTTTTTCGTTTGAATAATGTATAAAAACTTATAAACAAAAGCATAAAACAAAAAATTATATGCAATATGTCCAGAGTTATGATCAAACTATGACTAAGATAAATCCCTGAAATATTTTTATAAACCATTATGCTGCCGGAAATGATCAGGCATGCTATGGCAATGAATTTAAAATAGCTTGCTCTGGTGATTTTGGGATAATTTGCTGTGTTTATAATAAAATCAAGTATAGTATATACAACCAATGCAATTAATATAAAAGCAAAAATATAATGCATTAAATGGGTTATATAATATTTTGCAAGCCACCCGAGACCTGGTATGTCAGCAATATAATATCTTTTAAAAATAGGCATTTGGGCAATGCCTGATAAAGTTATAAAAACAAGAGTAATTGAGTAAATAGTTTTTTGTATTTTAAAGGAAGGTTTCATTATTTATCCTCCTTTGAGTTTAAATATAATTTCCCAACCATTGCTGCAGCTCCGGCTAATGGGGCGATTAGCATGGCTTTGGCAATGTTAGTGCCATCTGCCATTGTGTTTTTTACTTTTTTCAAGTGGGGCTTGCCTTTGCCCTTTTCAATGCTTTTGTTTAATTCCTCAAAGGGAACCGGAGAAACATAAATAGTATTGGTCCCACCATTTTCATGTTCACCATAAATATAACCGTTCATTTTTTTTGCCAATGCATGGGCTTTTTTTATAATTTCGTTTCTCGGTCCAATGGTCTGTACGTCCTGGGGGCATGCCTCGATGCAGGCAGGAATTTCCCCTTGTTCAAGCTTGTCATAACATCTGTCACATTTATACATAACACCGTTACCGGCAAGAGAGGGCAGAATATCAAGATATATACCTGTGCCTGTCTGGCGCTCAGGTATATGCCATGGGCAGACTTTTTTACATTTTGATCCACCAAGGCAGATATCAGAATCAATCCTTGAAAGCCCGTTTTCTTCTTGTTTGGCTGCTCCCCATGGGCAGAGTTTTACACATGGTGGATTTTCGCAATGCATGCATCTTCTAGGTATGGTAATCTCAATTTCCTCTCCATTTACTAGTCCCTTTGCATGTTGAATATACAGCCAATTATATGGTGTGAGTCTGTCAACAACATCCTGTTTGTCTGACCAATCCATTGTTGGTACTCTGTCAGGGTACATTTTCGGGAAAGGTTTCTCAGGTTTTGGGAATTTTTTTTCATTTGATTCCTTGCAGGCATAGACACATTCTTCACAGCCAATACATTTTGAGATATCCAATAATGTGGCAAGGGGTTCTTTTTTTTCTTTTGTCAGGGCATTGGCAGCATTGGCAGCCGGTATGGATGCGGCAATGGAGCCTGCAGCGCCAAGTGAGCCTTTTAAAAATGCTCTTCGGGATATTTTAGAACTCATTGTTTTCATCCTCTATAAAAGTTTTAGTTAATGATTGTCATGTTAAACTTATGGTTATTCAAAAAACATGCCAATTTTGCTTTACTGTTGGAGTGCGTGTAATATGTTGGAATTATTAAATATTTGAATGAAATTTATGAAAGGAATATGAGGAGGTATAGTGCTTGAGAAGAGATATCGGTAACGGTAACGTTACTTAAACGACAAAATCCCTGGTTTCCCAGGGATTTTGTTCAATAAGAAGGGAGTAAAAAATGCTGCTTTTTAGAGGGGGCCACTACTCATTACATGGCTTAATTCCTCAATTTTATTATTTTTAATACGCCATTTATAAATTTCTTCCATATCCTGATAAACCTGGAATACCTGGAAAAATCCATGCCAATGGGCATAATCAGGTCCATTCATGGCAGAACCCTGTCTTGCTCGTCTGCCGGTATGATGCCATAAATAGTACATTAGCTCCTGGAACCCGTCTCTCCAGGCATCTTTTTTGAGAAGTTTTTTGTCTGCAAGTTCTTTTTTCATTTTTACAGCACCTTCCCAATACTGGTTATACAAGGCAACAGAATTATCAAGAACTGTTCTCTGGGTTTGGGTATGGGTTGCTCCATGACAATTAACACAAACCTTTTGCATTAATTTATCACCTTTTTCTCCATTTCCCCTTTCACCGGTTCTTATGGTGCTCTTTTTATGCATTAGATCCCATTTTAACCTATCATTAACATTGTGGGTGGTTGAAAGTTCACCAATTCCGCTCATGTGGCACACAGCACATGTCGGCGCTGTATAATCACCCGGTTCCCAGGTGTCAGGTGCACTATCCCATTTCCAGTCGTCACCATGGGTTAAGAACTGCTGCCCATGTTTACTTGACATATAAATTTCAATATCAGGATGATCAGGACCAAGATGGCAGGAAGCACAAGCTTCTGGTTTTCGTGCTTCTGCTATATCGAATTTATGTCTTGTATGACATACTGTACATGTTCCAACAGAACCGTCAGGATACCTTGTTCCAACACCGCCGGGCCAAGTTTCATTGATAGGTTTATTGTCAGGCCCCATTTCTACTGTTGTTCCATGGCACATCTGGCAGCCGGAAGCTCTGGATGCTCTGTTATATGCCGGCATATTTTTCGGTGTCAGACCATCAAGTTTCATGTCAGGATTATCAATAAATCCTCTGCCTTCATAGTGATATTGCAGTTTAATAAGTTTACCGCCTATTTTCGTGACATCCATTACTGCTTTGCTTGCAAGTTTTGCATGACCGCTTTTAAGGAATTGTTCAACTTCTCTGGGATGGCAGCGCGAACATGTTTTTGATGAAACCATGGGAGAAATGTATGTATCAGTACCTTTAAGGCCTTCACATTGTGTAGCCATGGGAGAACTCTTTTTTACAGCATGGCAGTCATAGCATGAGACGCCGGCATGTGCCATGGCACTTTGTTTCCAGGCATGTACTGTGCCGGACATTTTTTTGGAATGACATTCTATACAGCTTAATGCCTCCTTGGAGTAGCCAGTTTTAATGATGAGTGTTTTTTCTTTAAGATTGGGAGCCTGCTCACTGGCAACAGCAATGCCGGTAATTCCCACTAGAAAAAGAAAGCAACTCAAGATCAGAGCTTTAATCGGTAAATACTTCATTTTTCCCCCTTACAATTATAGTTAAATATATTATAAATTGTTAAAATAATTTTTTGTTATACTCACCATATTCTTATGCCCGACATGAGGATGGCATTCGGTACAGCGTTTTTTGGTTTCTCCAAGCAGGTATGCACGATGGGCAAGGAATCCACCGCGTTTCATCCCCGGAGGAGTTAAAACATGATGACATTTGCGGCATGCATTGTCAAAAGTAAATTTTAATCTGTTCCTGTCAGCAGCACCAATCCAGTCATAGGTTTTTTCATCAATATAGGTATTGTGAACAATATCGCTTATGCCGGTTTTTGCTTTTACTGTGAAATACTGGACAAAACTTCCGTGGGGCAGGTGGCAGTCCACGCATTGGGCAGTAAAACCCTGGGGATTATTCCCTCCGTGTACCGAGCCTTGCCAGGCAGTTCTAAAAGGGGTCATAATATGGCAGCTGACACAAAAAGTATCAGTATTGGTAGTCTCGATCATAAACCCGGACGCCAATACAATAATTGCCATTAGTACAATTCCTGTAACTCCTCCAAACCACCAGCCTTTGTAATTGCCTGTCTTTGGATTTGATGCTGAGACCATAGTAAATTCCCTTTCATGACAATATGATTGAAATTTAATTAATAAAGTATATTAAAATATCGTGTAACTGTGTTGTTAAAGATGTAACTATTTTGTTACATTAAATTTATAGCCAACTCCGGGAATCGTTACAATATATTCAGGGCTATCTGGTGCTGGCTCTATTTTTTTTCTCAGCCTCTGGATATGAACATCTAAAGCTCTTGAGTTGGAATATAATTTTGAATCTTTCCATATTTGTTTTTCAATGAACTCTCTGGATAATGCTTCATCACTATGGGAGACAAAGAGCGCAATTAATTCGAATTCTGTTTTAGTCAATTTTATCAAATTATTTTTTAAGCTTACCTGTCTTGTCCTGAAATTTATTTCAAGATCATTTAATTGCTGTTTATATTGCACGGAAATACGGTCAACTCTGTTAAATAATGCAGTAATCCTTGCAGAAAGTTCAAGAAAGTCAAAGGGCTTTACTATATAGTCATCTGCTCCGCTTTTAAGACCAAGGACTTTATCGGAAAGAGTATCTCTTGCCGTTAGCATAATTATTGGAAAATCATGTTTTTTCCGCATGATTTCGCAGACAGCAATGCCATCTATATCAGGAAGATTAAGATCAAGCAATACAAGATGGGGAGGGTTTTCCCCAATAATATCCATTCCGTCCTGACCGGTTGAAGCTGTAACAACATCGTATCCATCTATGATAAGATTGCTTTTGATGGTGTGCACAATATCTTCATCATCATCAACTATTAAGATGGTTTTTTGACTAGAGTTGTTTTTCATGATTTGTCTCCATGTTTGATCTCCAATGGCAGGATAACATAAAATACAGTAGGTCCAGCAGGATCGCTTTCTGCTTTAATCTGACCTTTGTGCGCTTTGACAATAGCTTTGGAAATAGCAAGCCCCAGACCTGTACCCTTTTTTTTCTGTTTTAATCTTTTTTCTCCGGTATAGAATTTTTCAAATATATTTTCAAGATGTTTTTCACTGATTCCGGGTCCATAATTCTTTATTGATATTACAATGCTGTCTTGTTTTTTCAACAGTGATATTTCAATTTTTGTATTGTTTTCAGAAAATTTTATTGCATTGTCAAGGATATTTACAAGCACCTGCTCAATGCGTTCAAGGTCAATAATAGCGTTAATGGTTCCGGGATTTGTAAAATTGATGGATACATCTTTTTTAATGGCAATGGGGCTTAATATTTCAATTACTTCTTCAACAAGCTGGGAGATGTCTTCCTTTTCAAATTCCCACTCAATTTTCCCTGCTTCAAGTTTTGTGAAATCAAAAAGATCATTAATAAGCCATGTTAAACGGGATAAATTCTTATCCACGATTTTAATATACTTTAAATCGTTTTTTTCCTTTAAAGTCCTTGCAAGATAATCAATCCCGCCTTTTGCTGCTGTGAGCGGAGTACGCAACTCATGGGACATATTAGTTAGAAAATCAGATTTTAAAGTGTCAAGTTTTAATAGATCCTGATTAGCTTTTGCAAGTTCGTTTGTTGCCTTTGCAACTCTGTCTTCCAGGCGGTCACGATTTTGTGCAAGGCTGGATGCCATCATATTGAAATTGCGCCCCAGGTGCTCAATTTCATCATTTGTGTTGATATTTACCCTTGTGTTAAGATTGCCAAGAGCAATTTCCCGGCTTTTTTGTTCAAGCTCTTTTAAAGGTTTTAAAACAATTTTATTAATCAGAAAAAATAACACTCCTATGGTTACAATTGTAATGCATACACCGGCACTGGCAAGCATTATGGCATTTCGTTTAAGTGTTTGTCTGGTTTTCCCAAGGGGAATAGTTATGCGAAGACCTCCAATGATATCTGAATTGGTCGCAAATTTACCGGTATGGCATCTGTTACATCCTTTTTCTTTATATAAAGGGACCATGAAATCCAGTGAGGTCTCATTAAATCTATGTATTTCCTTTATTTTTTTTCCCATAAAAAGTTGTAAAGCCATGGTCTCAAAATCATTTGCTTTGTTTTCAAGATTAATGGGTTTAAGGCTTGAAAGATGGAAATTATATAATTTTTCTTCCATGGAATATTGAGAAAGTCGTTTTGTCACCATGGCAGGTGTAAACATCTCTAAAACACCTTTTTCAGTGTTTATCCTGCATTCTGTTTTATTTTTCATATTGCAGGCACCTTTACTATCAGCTCTGATAAATACTCCTCCTTTACAATCAGTAACCCATTGGCGAAGCAGTATGATATTATCTGTTACAACCCGTGCTTTTTCAATGGTATGGGTTTTTGCCTGATCAATTAAATTAATTTCTATCCAGATAAAGATAAACCCAAGTATGGGAACTATAATGATGACAACTCCGAATATAAATTTTTTGTTCAGGGAATGAGCCATGGTTTTTCGGGTTAATTTTAATAATTTAAGTATAAAAACTAGTAAAGAAACTATCCATATGATTTTTAATATGCAGTTAAACTAAAGTCAATCTTTATTATTCTTTATTGACAGAATATTGGAGCTGCATGTAAAGGCTGTCTTGAGCATAACTGGTTTTATATAATGGTAAACTTCAGGAAGATAATAATCCCTTTTGTTTTAAGAGCGGGACAGGATCAACAATATGACGCGGGA
>CAZTEM010000068.1:0-16566 GCA_964612755.1 uncultured Desulfobacterales bacterium
TAATTGAGACGGTCTGTAAAGGTTGGTTACAATTGGGTTGTCTATAAGATTTTTGGAGCGGGTATCTGCTTTGTTCATATATATTGACCGAGAATTGCTGACTTTATTATAGGATTAGATTTAGTTATCCAGAAGAGTTTTTTGTAAAACATTGTTCTCCATGGTTGATTCCTTAATCCTTTTCCCGGGGTTAATAACAGCCTTGATTAAAACATGCTTGAATATTCTAAACGATGTTATATATTTAATCCTTGCATGAGGTTTTAATAATGTTTTCTCCGGATCAAGTTTATTCAATGTTACGCTATCAACTTTTTTACCATTAACATGAATTTCAAGCATCTTATATTGTTTTTGTTTTTTCCCCCATGCAGCAATCGGAAGAACTTGTTTACCTTTATTTTTGATCCTTATTAATACATGATTAGTCTTTGTTAAAGAGATGCTCTCAATGACAAGATCCGGACGGTTAAGGCTTTGAGTCCTTTGTGATTTGATTGATTCCTGTTTTGAACCGGGATATGTATAAAAAATTTCACCGGCAATTGTCTGATTGGTCATGTTGGAAAGCATAAGATCATATTTCCCTTTTGTTCCAAGGAATTCGACTTCATCAATATAATATTTAATTAAACTTTTTTTAGAATCAAAAAAATGTTTTACTTTTAGTCTAAAATGCTTTGGAATTTGTTTTTTGTTATTATTTCTATATTTTTGATTTAAAAATAATAATCGTAATATGCCTTGTCTGGAATATAGTTTAAGCTTACCTTTGGAAATTGATTTAATCACAACATGGGTTCTAACTTCGCCAAAATATTTTAAATTAAGAGGGATAATAATTGAAAAAGGATTGTTTTTTTTGCCTGGAAAAAGTTTAAATTTTTCTGATTTTATTATGGGAAATCCCTGTTCTACAGCAAAGGCATTAGAGCAGATAATTGGTATTAGAAAAAAAATAAACATGCATAGGATTAAGAATGATTTTTTCATAGTGGTCTCCAGAAGTTATTAAAGTTTTGTTATAGTATTATTAACTGGTTCACAGGTCAAGTGTGTTATTAATAGAGACAAGGTGTTTTGCAACCGAAAATTGACCACCCCTGTAATTACTAAAAAACTACATAATTAAATTAATATCTATTTTTGCCAAAGCCCTCAGGTTGCTCAGGAATGGAAGGAAGCCTGGAAGGGCGACGGGGCTGCTTCAATTCTCATTTTTTCTTTCTATGATTCTGTTTTAATGTTTTTGACAATCTGTAACTCTCCCATAAATAATTTATTACATGAGCTTTATGAGTAACACGATCAAGAAGAGCTGCTGTAAGTGATGGATCTCCAGATATTTAAAGTGGGTCCCAATGTCAAGACAGTTTTTTATTCAAATCCCCTTTATTTTAATTATTTAAGTCGATCAAGCAAAGTATCTGCCTCATCAATAAGCTTACTGCGTAATCTTACATCATTCACTGTTTTAAGTTCACCATAAATTTCAATATATCTTTGACGAATACGCTGAAATATAAATGAATCATACAATTCTTTTATCCAGTTTATATCTTCTGAAGTTAAAGCATCTAAAACTTCATCCGGGGTATAATCAAAATAATCCAAAAATTCGTAATTTGATGAATGCCAAACATCATATTTCTGAACCGTTTTACCAAGAATTCTTGGTATCATGTATAGATTTGAAAGCATTAAATCTGCCAGTGCATATTTTGCTTCGCTTTGATTATCCATTCTAAACAAGCTTACTGCCAAGCATAATTTTTGAACAGGTTCACCAACATCATCATCAAACTCTTTTTTGTACCATTCAAAATATTTTTCAGACTTTTTTAAATCATTTAATACAAAGTATAAAGTGAATAATAAATATCTTTTTCCTGCTCCATCATTAATAAATCCGTGTATCTTTTTTTCTTTATTTAATGCGGCTTTGTAACTGGATATCCTAGTTTTTAATTTTTTTTCTGTATCTGGAAAATTCATATTCCCCTCTTATCATCAATTTTTAATTTTTATTAAAAACTTAGTAATTGGCAATAACCAATACTCAAAGTTCATCTTCATAAAAATATTCAAGGAAGGTCTCCTTAACGTCACCCAGTTCATAAGATTTGCTAAATATTTCTGAAAGCATCGCCTTAACAATTTTTGTCATAATGTTATCCTATGATTCCTTTAAGGTCTTTAAGTTGCTCAAACTTATTTATCAAATTTTTACCACCTTCAATATTTTGAACTTCCATAAAGGCATTGATTATTCTTGCCCATTTTTTTTGATGTCTTGATGGAATTGGTTCTACGTATCGATTTGGTTTTCTGATTTGGGAATTCATATCCCTATTTTTATCCAGTCGTTGTGACTTTTGCAAGCTTTCAAATTTTATTTCTTTGTTTGATTTTGATGAAGACAAAATCATAGAACAGGGAAAACAAAAATTTGAAAACCAAAAAATTATGGGCTACCTTGAAAAATTTCCTGCAAACATACTCAAAGATGAAATTCAAAATAATGGTTCATCAGGAAATTGCGTATTTGATCCAAATCAAAGAATAGCTGAGATTTAATAATAGTTGATTTTTGACTCTGCCCATGTTTTTTAGAGTCTTTTTTGATAAAACAAACCTGAAAAGAGTATTCTGTTTCCCTGAATTCAAGAACAATATCTGGAGATCTGCTTACTTCATCCTGCATTCTTTGAATACCAGTACCCCATGATTCAATAAGTTTTAATTTTTTAAAAATCGGTGTCATCACCCTATCTCTGATCTACCAGAACCAAATTTTTCCGTTGGCATTGTATCAGGCAGATGACCCAGACTTGTAATCTCAAGCATATTATCAAGCAGAGCAATTTTTATATCACTACCGAAAATGCTGTAATTTCTATGAACAACAGCATTATTTACAGCTTCCCTGACTGGTTTTTAAAAAAGTCAATAAAACTTCTCAGGGATTTATCAGCATCAAATTTTTTATACACTGTAACTGAATCAAAGGATATTTTGCGTTTTTGCCGTTCAAGCTCCTCTATAATCTCAAAAGAGGCTTTTCTGTTAGATGATCCCACACGGATATAGGTGCCGTTGTTCTTGTCTTTGTTTTTTAACAAATATGGTTTTTGTGACCATGACTTATCCCTCTTTTTGTCCTGTCTGCGATGGGGTATTGTTTTGCCGGGGGGGTTAGTTAAATTAAAGAGCATTAAAATTATACATAATTGATATATTGATAAAGCAAGCAAAATAGGTTATAAGTATATAGTTGATCGTAATTATATATAATATTTTTAATTCTTTAAGTTTTAATTCTTCTTATTTATAAGTTTCCATTATTTATTATTTTTAAGGTAAAAAAATGTCATCTGAAATAAAAACACACCAGGGGTTTGGTGAGATGAATCTTTCCAAACCAGTCTTAGCTGCTTTAAATAATATTGGATATGAAGCACCGACTTCAATTCAAACCATGACAATTCCTCTTATGTTATCTGGAAAAGATGTTATTGGGCAGGCTCAAACCGGTACTGGTAAAACTGCGGCATTTGCATGCCCATTATTATCAAATATTAATCTTAGAAAAAAAAAGCCCCAGGTACTTGTTTTGGCTCCAACCCGCGAGCTTGCAATTCAGGTTGCCGAAGCATTTAAAGAATTTGCTTCACGTATGACAGGATTCCGTGTACTGCCAATTTATGGTGGCCAGGGGTATGATGGGCAGCTAAGACAGCTTAAACGAGGTGTACATGTAATTGTCGGCACACCGGGACGTTTAATGGATCATATGCGCAGGGGGACTCTAAAGTTTGAAGAGCTCAATTGTATCGTGCTTGATGAAGCTGATGAAATGCTTCGCATGGGTTTTATCGATGATGTTGAATGGATTCTTGAAAAAACACCTGCACAACGTCAAATTGCACTTTTTTCTGCAACCATGCCCAATGCAATTAAAAAAATTGCTAAAAAATATTTAGATGATCCCCGGGAAGTAATTATTAAACAGCGCACTACTACTGCAGATACAATTAATCAACGCTTTTGGATAGTAAAAGGTACTCACAAGCTTGATGCAATAACAAGAATCCTTGAAGCTGAAACTTTTGATGGAATAATTGTTTTTGTTCGTACGAAAACTGCTACTGTTGAACTTGCTGAAAAACTTGAGGCAAGGGGGTTTGCAACTGAAGCATTAAATGGTGATATAGCTCAAAAGACCAGAGAACGGACTATTGCAAAATTAAAAAATGGCAAAATTGATATATTGGTGGCGACAGATGTGGCAGCCCGTGGTCTTGATGTTGAACGTATCAGCCATGTTATTAATTATGATATTCCTAATAATGCCGAAGCTTATATACATCGTGTCGGAAGAACAGGCCGCGCCGGGCGCCAGGGAGAAGCAATTCTTTTTGTTTCACCCAGAGAAAGATGGATGATCAGAGTTATTGAAAAAGCAACAAGACAAAAGATGGAATTGATGAAATTGCCATCCAATGAGACAATTAATGATAAAAGAATTGCTAATTTCAAGCAGAGCATTACTGATACTTTAGCATCGAAAACTTTGAGAAATTTTCGTGACTTAATAGATCAATATAGGCAGGAACATGATGTGCCTGCACTTGATATTGCTGCAGCACTCGCACAAATGCTGCATGGAGATAAACCATTATTAAAAGCAAAACAAAAAAAAGAACTTCCTAAAGAAAATTATAAAAAGAAACAAAATACAAAAATAGACAATAAGAAAAAAATTATTAAAAAGCCTGAACATCACAAAAAAAAGCATAAAACTGCAGTTGAACAGGGAATGGAAAGATTTCGTATTGAAGTCGGGCATACCCATGGCGTTGGTCCAAAGGATATAGTCGGTGCAATTGTCAACGAGACCGGTCTTGATGCCATACAAATCGGGGATATTGATATTTTTGAAAAATTTACTCTTGTGGACTTGCCACAGGGGATGCCAAATAGTATATTTAAATTATTAAAAAAAGTGTGGGTCTGTCAACACCAATTGAAAATATCAAAAATAAAATAAACAAATCATTTTCAATACATAATATTAATGTGGAGTAAAAGGAGCATATTTTGAAGCCTGTAAAAGGACACCTTGAGATCATGGATAATGGTTTTGGATTTTTAAGATCAATCAAAGACAATTTTAAACCCGGTATTGAAAACACCTATGTTTCAAATGCCATGATCAATAAACTTGGATTAAGGGAAGGTAGTTTTATTGAGGGCTTTGCCGATAAAAAAATACCTGGTAAGAAAAATCTTGCACTAACTAAAATAGAAAAGATAAATGATCTTTCCATAAAAGAATTTGCTAAAGTAAAATCACTTCAGAATCAAACCAGTATTAATCCTTTTGAAAAATATACTCTTGCAATTAATAAAGATGATATTACAGGCAGAGCTTTAGACATTATAGCCCCCATAGGAAAGGGTCAGAGAGGACTTATTATTGCTCCTCCGAAATCAGGGAAGACCACAATATTAAAAAGTATGGCAAATTCAATTATCCTTAACCATCCTGAAACCGCAGTGTTTATTTTGTTAGTTGATGAAAGACCAGAAGAGGTTACTGATTTTCAAAGAGGTGTTAATGGAGCACATGTTCTTTTTTCCTCTGCTGATCACCAGGTAGACCAGCACATGCGCATGACCCGTCTTGCTTTACATACTGCGATTAATCGTGTTGAAACAGGTCAGGACGTTATTGTTTTTATAGATTCCTTAACCCGTATGACCAGGGCATTTAATAAAAAGACTAATAGCTATGGGAAAACTATGACAGGCGGACTTGGAGCAAATGCCATGGAATTTCCTAGAAAAATTTTTGGTGCAGCTCGGAAACTTGAAAATGGTGGATCTTTAACAATAGTAGCTACAATTTTAATCGATACAGGTTCCAGGATGGACGATATAATTTATCAGGAATTTAAAGGCACTGGTAATATGGATCTTGTTTTAAGCCAGGAATGTGCAGAAAACAGGATATGGCCTGCTATTAATATTGATAGATCAGGAACAAGAAAAGAGGAGTTACTTTTAAGTAAAAAAGATTATAAAGATGCAATTGAAATAAGAAGGCAGCTCCCTAAAAACAATGAACTATCTTCCATGACACAACTTATTGAGCATTTATCAGATTAAATTTAAGTTTTTACCTTAAATCCTTTGAATCAATGTTCAAGGCTCCTGATGAACTGCAGTGCTTTAATGGAATTATTATAAAACCACCAATCCTTTTCTTAATGATTTAATTATAGAAATAAAAAACTATATATAGTATATAATTTCCTAATTATGAGTTTTAAATCAAGGAGTAATTGATGGTTAATCCAAATAGATTAAAAGAAAAATTTGAAGAATTTGTTAGAATCGATTCTGTTTCAAGACATGAAAATAAATTTGCATTATATTTAGCAAAAATGCTTGAAGATATGGGTGGTAAAGTTATATTTGATAATGCAGGCAAAGCCTGTAATAGTGACTCCAATAACTTGTTTGCAAAATTTAATGGTAATATTGATCAAGAGCCTCTTCTCTTATGTGGTCACATGGATACTGTTGAACCCGGAAATAATATAAACCCTGTATTTAAAGATGGTATTTTTACAAGTGATGGCAGTACAATTTTAGGGTCGGATGATAAATCTGCCCTGGCAATCATTTTTGAGGTACTTAGCGTTCTTGCTGAAGATAATCTTTCCCATCCACCAATTGAAATTCTATTTACTATTTGTGAAGAAGTAGGGCTGCTCGGAGCGAAAAATTTTGATTTATCATCAATGGATTCAAAATTTGGGTATATACTTGATACTGGTGATATAAATACTATTGTAACAAAAGCACCAGCATCCAATTCCTTAAAAATAAGAGTATTTGGAAAAGCTGCCCATGCAGGCAGTGAACCGGAAAATGGAATAAGCGCCATAGCCATTGCTTCAAAAGCCATATCCATGCTTCAACTTGGAAGAATTGATCATGAAACAACCTGTAATCTCGGCATTATAAAAGGTGGAGTTGCAACAAATATTATACCTGAGTTCCTAGAGATTGACGGTGAAGTTCGAAGCCATGATGAAGATAAACTTGAAAAAGTTACTAATACAATCAGAGATGCTTTTAAAAAAGCAAGAAAAGAATTCTGTAATGAGATCAAATTACCTGAAATTGAATTTATTGCTGATAATGATTTCCCCAGGACTAATATCCCGGGGGATAGTAATGTTGTGATCCTTGCTAAAAAGGCAGCTGGAAACCTTGGAAGGAATCTACAGGAAAAAATCGGAGGCGGTGGGGCAGATGCAAATATTTTTTTCCAAAAAGGTTTTATGCCAGGTGTTCTAGGCACTGGAATGACTGATGTGCATACTGTAAAAGAATGGATCAGCCTTGATGATATGGTCAAAACTGCTGAGTTGGTCCTGGAAATAATACGTATTCATTCGGCAAAATAATAAATGATAGCATATTTTGATATTTTTTCAGGTATTAGCGGTGATATGGTCTTAGGTGCTTTTATTGACCTTGGTGTCCCTCCTGAATGGCTCGAATCCCAAATTAAATCAAATTTATTATCAGATTTTAAAATAAGATCAGAAACAATAAAAAAAAACGGTCTGGCAGCTAAAAATATTATTGTAGAACCTCTTAGCAATGCAAAATTTCGGGATTATACTCATATCAAACAATTGATTTTTGAATCTGGTTTGTCGCCAATTGTTAAGGCCTCTATCCTTAAAGCATTTGAAAAAATAGCCAAAGCTGAATCAAAGATTCATGATCAGAATATAGATCATATACATTTCCATGAAGTCGGAGCCATAGACTCTATTGTCGATATCGCAGGAAGCTTTTTATCTGTTGAATATTTAAAAATCAATAAAATATATTCATCAAAGATAACCCTGGGATCAGGATTTGTTAAATGCAGCCATGGAGTCATTCCAATTCCCGCTCCTGCAACCCTTGCAATATTAAAAGATGTTCCGATAAAGACTCAGGATATCAAATATAATATTGACTCTAAAGATAATTCAAAATCAGAACTTGTTACACCAACAGGAGCTGCCATAATAACTACATTGACTTCTGATTTTGGAAATTTTCCTGAAATGATTATTAATAAGGCAGGTTATGGTGCAGGAAAAAATAATACAGGGTCTAGTATTCCTAATTTATTACGAATTGTTTTAGGTCAGGAAAATGAATCTATTCTTGAAGAGAAAATTTATGTTGTTGAAACAACCATTGATGATATGTCCCAGGAATATTCAGGATTTATTTTTGAGAAATTGTTTAAAACAGGTGCTCTTGACGTTTGTCATATGCCTGTTCAAATGAAAAAAAACAGACCCGGCATCAGACTCGAAGTTTTATGTAATGAAAATGATCTAAAAAAAATCATACATTTTATTTTTAAAGAAAGCACTACAACAGGGATAAGATATTATAAAACCAGCAGAATTACACTTAAAAGAGAAATTATAACAATTGATACAAGATTTGGTAAAATTAAGGCAAAGAAAATATTGAATCAGGATAATACCAGTGAAATACTACCAGAATATGAAGAATTAAAAAAAATTGCTGAAAAAAATAACATTCCTTTAAAAAGAGTATATAAAGAAGTAAATATTGACATAAACGCATTGTAATATTAAAAAAATAAGTTATGACTTTTATTGATAAACTTATTATTTTTGCGGCTACAGGAGCATGGATTGGAAAAATTCCATTTGCTCCGGGTACATTTGGTACATTGCTTGGGATTCTGTTTGTTCTGATTCTTGCGATCATCACACCAGGATATGAGACTTTATATGTAGTTGCATTAATAATTTTTGCCATTTTAATTTCTGAACTTGCAGAAAAACTTTTGCAACAAAAAGATCCTGGTTGTATTGTCATTGATGAAATTGCAGGTTATGTTGTAGCAATGGTTGGAATTCCTTTATCAATCTATACAATTGGTATGGGATTTTTAATTTTTCGATTTTTTGATATTGTTAAACCTTTCCCAGTTAAATATTTTGAAAATAAATTCAAAGGAGGACCTGGAATTGTATTAGATGATTTGATTGCAGGACTTTTAAGTGCTTTTGTTTTAAGAATTCTAATAAAATTTAATGTTTTTGTTTAGGAGATAATATATGGGTACACAAGAAGACAAAGAAAATGCTATAAAATCAGCAATGACACAGATAGACAGGCAATTTGGCAAAGGTTCCATCATGAAACTTGGAGCAAGGGCAATCCAGGCTGTTCCGGTTATCAGCTCAGGCTCTCTTGCCCTGGATAAAGCTCTTGGGGTTGGTGGATTTCCCAGGGGAAGAGTTGTTGAAATATATGGACCTGAATCTTCTGGAAAAACTACACTTGCACTTCATGCTGTTGCTGAGGCACAGAAAAAAGGCGGAATTGCAGCTTTTATTGATGCAGAACATGCTCTTGATGTTGCCTATGCAAAAAGACTTGGAGTCGATTGCGATGAATTACTTGTATCTCAGCCAGATACTGGTGAACAGGCTCTTGAAATTGTAGATATGTTAGTTAGAAGCGGGGCTGTGGATATATTAATTGTCGACTCGGTAGCTGCATTGGTTCCAAGATCTGAGATTGAAGGTGATATGGGTGATTCTCATATGGGATTACAGGCAAGACTCATGTCCCAGGCATTGAGAAAATTAACAGGTTCCCTTGGCAAAACCAATACAACATTAATATTTATTAATCAGATCAGGATGAAAATAGGTGTTGTCTATGGCAACCCTGAGACTACAACCGGTGGTAACGCGCTTAAATTTTATGCCACGATCAGGATTGAAATCAGAAAAGCCCAGGCAATTAAAGAGGGACAGGATATAATTGGTAATCGTACTAAAGTTAAGGTTGTTAAAAATAAACTTGCCCCACCATTTAAAAACATTGAATTTGATCTTATGTATGGAGAAGGTATTTCAAAAACCGGTGATCTTCTTGATATGGGAGTGGATCTTGATGTAATAGATAAAAGCGGATCATGGTATTCTTATAATTCTGAGAGAATAGGGCAGGGAAGAGAGAATGTGAAGATTTTTTTTGATGATAATCCTGATTTGTTTCTTGAGATTCAAAAAACAGTACGGGAAAAACTTGGTATACCTGATCAAAATTCATCTGAAAATTCTGAAATTACACCTGATAAAAAAAATAAAAATAAATAATTAATTTTACATAGTGATTGAACGCAGGAGATATGTATGACTGGAAATGAAGCTCGTAAAACTTTTATTGAATATTTTAAAAAACATAACCACAATGTTGTCAGGAGTTCTTCTCTTGTACCTGACAATGACCCGACCCTGCTTTTTACAAATGCAGGCATGGTGCAGTTTAAACGTATATTTACCGGTGATGAAAAAAGAGAATATTCAACTGCAGTAACATCTCAAAAATGTGTTCGAGCAGGTGGTAAACATAATGATCTTGAAAATGTTGGTTATACAGCAAGACACCATACTTTTTTTGAAATGCTTGGGAATTTTTCTTTTGGAGAATATTTTAAGGAACAAGCTGTGCAATTTGCCTGGGATCTTTTAATTAATGGCTATGGTCTTGATCAATCAAAATTATGGGTTTCTGTATATTTAGATGATGATGAAGCGTATAACCTCTGGCGTGATAAAGTCGGGGTTCCTGAGGATAGAATCGTCCGCCTTGGTAAAGAAGATAATTTTTGGGCAATGGGAGATACAGGTCCCTGCGGACCATGCAGTGAAATACATATAGACCGCGGAGAAGAATTCGGCTGTGACAGGGAAGATTGCGCTGTTGGATGTGAGTGTGACAGATACCTTGAACTCTGGAATCTTGTGTTCATGCAATATGAAAGAGATGAAACAGGTGAAATGAAACCCCTTCCCAAACCTTCCATTGATACAGGCTTGGGACTTGAAAGAATTGTGTCTGTACTTCAAGATACAAAAACAAATTATGAAACTGATTTGTTTGTTCCAATTATGGAACGAGTCGAAGAACTTTGCGGGAAAAAAACCTATGAAACAAGGCAAACTGAAGTTGCAATGAAAGTCATAGCAGACCATTCTCGTTCAACAGCTTTTTTAATTTCCGATGGAGTGCTTCCATCAAATGAAGGCAGAGGATATGTTTTAAGAAGAATAATTAGAAGAGCTATTCGGTACGGCAGAAATTTAGGATTAAAAAAACCTTTTTTACATCATACCATTCAAAAAGTTTTTGATATTATGGGAGATGCATATCCAGAGCTCAGAAAATCATCATCATTTATATTTAATGTGGTTAAAAATGAAGAAAATCAATTTTTAGAAACTCTTGATAATGGCATTAAACTTCTTGATGATACAATTTTAAACCTTGAAAAAGAAAATAAAAATATTATTCCGGGTAAATTAATTTTTAAGCTCTATGACACTTTTGGTTTTCCGGTAGATATTATTCAAGATGTAACTAAAGATAAAAATATTTCCCTTGATCTTGAAGGTTTTAATAAGGAAATGGATGAGCAGAGGAAAAGGTCAAAAAATAAAATTAAATTTGAAGGGGTCAGTGAAGCATATAAATCTCTTACCCAGCAAGGCATAAAAACTGAGTTCACCGGATATAAAGTGCTTGAAGATCAATCGAAAATCCTGATTATTGTTAAAGATGGTAAGAAAATTGACATGGCAGAAACTGGTGATCAGATTGAAATTGTTACGTTAAAGACACCATTTTATGCTGAATCAGGGGGACAGGCAGGAGATCAAGGAATATTTTCAAACAAAGAATGCACTATTGCTGTAAATGCAACCTTTGCAGACCCATCAGGCATAACTATCCATCAGGGTATTGTGGAAAAAGGGCAGGTTAAAGAAAATAATGAATTTAAATTAAAGGTTAATGCCGATAAAAGGATGCGTACTGCTAATAATCATACATCAACACATATTTTGCACTATGCATTAAGAAAAGTATTGGGAGATCATGTTAAACAAGCAGGATCCCTTGTAAATTCTGACAGATTAAGGTTTGACTTTAGTCATTTCTCCAAGGTTACAGATAAAGAACTTGCAAATATTACAGAGATTGTGAATCAAAAAATACGAGAAAACCACCTTGTCTTAACTAAAGAAATGAGTATGGACGATGCATCAAAATCCGGGGCAACAGCTTTGTTTGAAGAAAAATATGGTGATAGGGTGCGGGTTGTTTCTTTAGGTGAATTCAGCAAGGAACTTTGCGGTGGAACTCATACTGAACGAACCGGTAATATAGGACTTTTTAAAATATTATCAGAAGAGGGTATTGCATCAGGAGTCAGAAGGATTGAAGCTCTTACCGGGGCAAAAGCCATTGATGAGATGAATTCTGATAATGCACTTTTGAAATTATCAGGGTCATTTTTAAAGGATTCAAAGAAAAATATCCCCATAAAAATAGAATCTCTTTTAAAAGAAAAAAAAGAAATGCAAAAGGAAATAGAATCTTTAAAAACTAAAATAGCATCTAAATTTATAGACAATATTGATGAGGATATTAAAGAAATTAATGGTATAAAAGTATTGTCTAAAAAAGTTGAAATTGAAAATTCTTCACAGCTTCGTGATCTTGCAGATAAATTTAAAGCTAAATT
Source organism: uncultured Desulfobacterales bacterium (assembly GCA_964612755.1). Classification (GTDB taxonomy): domain Bacteria; phylum Desulfobacterota; class Desulfobacteria; order Desulfobacterales; family Desulfobacteraceae; genus JAIOSM01. The sequence continues at coordinate 12,659 of CAZTEM010000068.1, forward strand.
AAAATCAGGAGTTCTGCTTCTCGGCGCTGAATCCAATGGTAAAGTCCTTTTGATTTCTATTGTAACAGATGATCTTATAAAAAAATATAAAGCAGGCGACATTGTAAAAACAGCTGCTGCCATTGTAGGAGGTGGGGGCGGAGGTCGTCCTGATATGGCACAGGCAGGAGGATCAAATCCTCTAAACCTTGACAAGGCATTAAATTCCATATTTGATTTGATTTAATGATTGCATATTTTATAAGACGGATCCTTCTCATAATACCGACATTCATTGGAATAACTATTATGGTGTTTGCAATCACACGGTTTGTTCCTGGAGGTCCTGTCGAAAGAATCATTGCAAATGCAAAACTAATGCAGATTCAAACCGGTGGTCAAACTGTTGGCAGTCAGCCACTTTCCGAAGATCAAATCAATATGTTAAAACAATATTATGGATTTGATAAGCCTTTGCTCATAAGTTATTTTCAATGGTTAGTTAAAGTTCTAAAAGGTGATCTGGGACAATCAACAAGGTATTATGATTCTGTTTTTTCAATGATAAAAGATAAAGTCCCAATATCCCTTTATTTTGGAATTTTCAGCATGGTACTGGTCTATGGAATATGCATTCCGTTGGGACTTGCTAAAGCTATTAAGCATAAAACATGTTTTGATAATATTACATCAATTATTATATTTTCTGGATATGCTGTCCCGGGTTGGGTCGCAGGCGTAATACTCCTTGTTTTTTTTGCATCAAAAATGAGTGTTTTTCCCCTTGGTGGATTTACATCTGATCTTTTTTTTGAAATGAATATGTATGAAAAAGCAATGGATATAATCTGGCATACTATTTTACCTCTTATATCCTATATGATTGGCTCATTTACCATAATGACTCTTCTTATGAAGAATACTCTTATGGATAATCTGTCAAGTGATTATGTCAGAACTGCTATTGCAAAAGGGCTTTCTTTTAAACAGGCTGTATTCCGTCATGCATTGAGAAATAGTTTAATACCAATTGCAACAAGCTTTGGTAATAATATTTCCATTATTCTTACTGGCTCTTTTTTAATTGAAAAAGTTTTTAATATTGATGGAATGGGGCTCTTAGGTTATGAATCAATTGTTGACAGAGATTATCCCGTTGTTATGGGAATCCTTGTGATTTCTTCATTACTTTTTATGATTGGAAATATTCTCTCAGATATCTGCGTGGCAATTGTTGATCCAAGGGTAAGATTTAAATAATGAAACTTTCACCTGAATTTAAAAAAAAAATTCAAAGATTTAAATCCATTAAAAGAGGATATTATTCTTTTTTAATAATCACAATAATGATTGTTTTATCGTTATTTGCAGAGATCTTTATTAATTCCAGAGCTCTTGTGGTTTATTATGATCATAATTTTTATTTCCCAATTTATCAATCCATGATTCCAGGTAAAATATTCGGGTTAAATTATGACTACGAAACAAACTATAGAGACCTGAAGATCAAATTTAAACAAAATCATGATAATAATAATTTTGTTATTATGCCAATTGTGCCTTACAATCCCTATGAGAATGATCTGAAAACCAATAAATTCCCGCCGTTTAGCCCGTCTTTTCAAGATAAACATTTTTTAGGTACTGATAATATCGGGCGGGATATTCTGGCAAGACTTACGTATGGATTCAGGATTGCAATTGTTTTTTCTTTATTGCTGCTTATTTTAAATTATTCCATTGGTATCACAATAGGATGTGTCATGGGATATTTTGGTGGTAAATTTGATCTTTTTTTCCAGAGGATATTGGAAATCTGGAGTAATGTACCATTTCTTTATGTGATAATAATTGTATCATCAATTATTGTGCCTGATTTTTTTTTACTTCTTTTAATAATGGCATTTTTTCAATGGATTCAAATAACCTGGGTCATGAGAACAATCACTTATAAGGAAAAAGAGCGTGAATATATCCTTGCAATCAGATCTCTTGGGGCATCACATTCTCGAATTATTTTTTACCATATTATTCCAAATACAATTTCCATAATCATTACATATGTACCATTTTCTATTTCCGGAGGGATTGTTGCCTTAACTTCACTTGATTACCTCGGTTTTGGTCTCCCTGCACCAATACCCTCCTGGGGTGAACTATTATCCCAGGGATGGCAGAATATGGAAGCATGGTGGATTTCATTATCAGTTGTAGCCTCTCTTATTATAACTCTTATAACAGTGACTTTTACAGGTGAAGGCATTCGAGAAGCATTTGATCCAAAACTTTACTCTGTCTACGAATAAATTGATTTGTCCCATGATTAAATTTGTAGTATATTGATGCTATTTTATCATTTAACTTGTTGAATTGGTTATTAATTTTATGTATATGGGGCGAAAAAAATATTTTATTTTATTATTAATGGTTTTTAGCCTTTCTGCATGCTCTTTACGTCCAAGAACAATATCCTATGATCTTGCATCACTCACCCATGATCATACGATCGGAATCGCTTCAAACCCTTTTTCTGCAACAGGCAAACTTTTATTACGTATTAAGACATTTACAGCAGAAACATTAAACCGAATACATTTAAAACTTTTTGGATTTCCTTTTTTAAAATCAAAAATCCCTCCCATTCTAACACACAGGTCATCATTTAATAAGGATGCGTTTGATAAATGGCTTGATCTTAAAACTGGCAAACCTGTTAAGGGTGACATTAAAATTTTTATATCAGGCAATGAATTTTTCCCAGTTTTAGAAAAGGAAGTTGTTCAAGCTAAAAAATATATTAATCTTTCCACATATATTTTTGATAATGACCAATATGGTATTTATTTTGCTGATCTCCTTAAAAAACAATCCAAATCAATTAAGGTAAAAGTAATTTCAGATATGTTAGGTTGTGCTGTTGCCTGGGATAATTCCGATGATATTAATGATAATTCTTATATTCAGAATCAAAATATGTTTACCTATCTTACTGAAAATTCCAGGGTAAGATTAAAAAAAAGCAGAAATATCTGGCTTGGATCTGACCATATTAAGATGATTGCCATTGACGGTAAAAAAGTGTTTTTCGGTGGAATGAATATTGGTAATGAATACAGATATGATTGGCGTGATTTAATGTTTGAATTAAAAGGTGATATTACCAGTGAATTTCAAAGAATTTTTGATAATGCCTGGCTCCAATACAGTGTGTTTGGAGATTTTTTACTTTTTTTTAAAAAGAAATTTCAAAGAAAGCTGTCAGGACACAATTCAGGGTCCATAGATTTTCATATTTTACGAACAAGTTCATTTATACATAATATATATAAAGCTCAACTTGAAGCTGCACGGCGTGCAAAACATCATATTTATATAGAGAATCCTTATATCTGGAATGAAGCTTTTATTTATGAGCTTTGTGCAGCTAGAAATCGTGGTGTTGATGTGCGTGTGACTATTCCGGGTGATTTTGATGTTAAAACTCTCTCGGGTATAAACAAGAGGATTGCCAATATCCTTTTAAAATATGGTATCCGGGTCTTTGTATATCCTGGAACTTCCCATATAAAAGCTGCATCTTTTGATGGCTGGGTTTGTTTTGGTACGGCAAATTATGATGACTTGAGCCTGCATAAAAATGATGAAATTAACCTTGCAACCTCTAATCCAGTGTTCTCAGAAAAATTTGAAAACAAAATCCTTCTAAAAGGGCAGGCTATTTCCTCTGAAATAACAGAATCATTTCAAATACAGATATCTGATATGATTAGATATGAACTAAAAGATTATCTTTAGAAAATTAGAAAACAAATAAAATTCTGCAACCAAAAAAAGGGGCAACGATTTAACGTTGAACCCCTTGTTGTTACTTGGTTGGTAGCGGGGAAAGGATTTGAACCAATGACCTTCGGGTTATGAGCCCGACGAGC
>CAZTEM010000069.1:0-16542 GCA_964612755.1 uncultured Desulfobacterales bacterium
GCTGATGCAGTCACATATTACATCTGCAAATTCAGAGCATTTTAATTCTTTTGCACCGGAGATCTGTCTTGCAAGATCATAGGTGACTTGTTTATTTAAAATTATTTTTTGGAGTGCAGTTCGAATAATATCTGCTGGTTTATCCCATCCCATATGATCCAGCATCATTGCACCGGAGAGGATTAAAGAACCCGGGTTTACTTTGTCAAGGTTGGCGTATTTAGGGGCTGATCCATGGGTTGCTTCAAATACTGCACATTTGTCACCGATATTGGCACCGGGGGCAAGTCCAAGCCCTCCGACCATTGCGGCAAGTGTGTCTGAAATATAGTCTCCGTTCAGGTTTGGGGCAATTATTATATCATATTCATCGGGTCGCAATAATACCTGTTGAAACATATTGTCAGCAATGCGGTTTTTTAAGACGATTTTGTTTTCAGGGATTTTCCCATTATATTTTTCAAACAGATCCTGTTCCGTGATGATTGTGTTTTTAAATTCGGATTGGGCAAGTTCATATCCCCATTTCAGGAATGCGCCCTCAGTATACTTCATTATATTACCCTTATGCATAATAGTGATATTTTTTCTATTATTATCAATGGCAAATAAAATGGCTTTTCTGACTATTCTTTTGGTGTTTTTTTCACTTATGGTTTTAATTCCAATTCCGGTTGTATTGTCTTCCAAACGATGTGGTATTTTTGAATTAATAAAGGAGAGAACCTGTTTTGCATCTTTTGTACCTGCTTCCCATTCAATACCTAAATAAATATCTTCGGTGTTTTCCCGAAAAATAACCATGTCAATGAGTTCAGGATGCTTACATGGGGAAGGGACTCCTTTAATATATTTTGCAGGACGTATACAGGCAAATAAATCAAGATATTGTCTTATGGTTATATTTAGGCTTTTCATCCCGTGCCCCACAGGAGTTGTCAAAGGACCTTTGATTGCAATTTTATATTTTTGAATAAGTTTAAGTGTTGTTTCAGGCAGCCATTCACCTGTTTCATGAAAACCCTGTTCTCCTGCAGGAAGTTTTTTAAAATCAATTTTTCTATTATTATTGTATGCAATAGCCACCGCATGATCAATCACTTTCCTGGCGGCTTTCCAGATATCAGGTCCTGTCCCGTCGCCCGGGATATACCCGATAACAGGATTGTTCGGCACTAATAATGAATTATTTTTGTTCAAGCTAATAATTTTGCCCATGGTTCCCCCGATATTTTTAAAAGTATAATAATACTATTTTTTGAAAACCAGTTTTCCTCCGATATGACCTGCTATACCTACAGCTGCAACTATAATAATATTTATCAGTATAAACAGCCAGGCATTGGGCGAGGATAGAACATCAGGATCAATAATATACCATATAAAACTTATTATGGTGAAAACCGCTGTTATACTCGCAGCAGCAATCTTTTTTTTAAAAACTTTGGTCAAGGCACCTCTGTATTTTGTCTGCCATTCAAGTATGCCTGTATAGATTACAAAAGGCAGGGCAAGGAGAACAAAAATAATATTTATAAATGCAGCTTTGGCAAAAAGATCATAATCCACTATCCAGGCACCTATAAATAATAATGCAGCAAAAGGCATTATTCCATTGGGAGTGTGCACTGCAATGGGGTGAGCATGGTGCTTAATCATTAAATCTTTTATTTTTTCAACCATGGATAATTTAATGGGTTCATGGTTGATATCCTTTTTTTTGCCTGGCGGGTTTGCTCCGGGCTTAGGTGCAATAGATGCTTCATCAATTTCTTTAAATTTTTTTGAGGGAACCCCACATACAGGACATTTTTCCGGTGGGTTTTTCCCTTTACTTGTATATTTGCAGACACTGCATTGCCATACTTTCATATTATTTTCCTTTCTATATTTAAATTTCAGTTAACGGTCGCTGATTTTGATAAATGAACATTCATCAGGTCCGCAATAATCTCCTATATATTCTGCTCCCGGTCTGTAAAGGGACGGTTTCGGGGCTGCCATGGCATATTGTTCTTCAATTACATGGGCAGCCCATCCAGCTACTCTTGAGATTGCGAAAACAGGCGAAAAAAGATTAGTTGCAATACCCATGGTATATAAAAGAGAAGCACTGTAAAAATCAACATTACAAAAGATTTCCCTTTGTTTTTTTGTTTTAAATGCTTTTTTCGCCTTTATTTCAAGCTCTTTTGAAAGTTTATACCATTTTGGCTGCTTTGCTATCTTACCCATTTGTTTACTCATGGGAGCAAGGATAACAGCCCTTGGGTCATCGGTCTGATATACTGCATGACCGAGTCCCATGATCAAGCCGCCTGATTCCAGGATATTATCAATATACGCATCTATTTTATCAATATTATTAATTTCTTTCAGCATTTTCATGACCCTTACATTAGCTCCTCCGTGTAAGGCTCCGGAAAGAGATCCGATTGCAGCTGATATGGCGGCATATATATGTGCCTTTGTGGATGCAACTTGTCTTGCCGTGAATGTGGATGCATTAAAAGAGTGCTCGGCATGGAGCACAAGGATTGTATCAAAAAATTTTGCTGTTTCTGCATCAGGGATGTTATTGTTGAGCATATAAAGAAAATTTGCACCATGGCTTAATTCCATATCAGGAGGAACAACTTTTTTATTATCTCTTATTCTTGCAAAAGCTGCAAGTATTGTTGCCATACCTGAGATAAGGTTTTCAGCACTTAAAAGAGTATGCTGGATTGTTGGGTCCATTGGGTTTGTATCATTTTGAATTAATAAAGGGACACTGACCTGCAAAACATCCATGGGCTCCATGGATGGGGGCAGAGTCTTTAGAAAAGAAATAATATTTTCAGGGATTTTTCTTTTTTGTTTAAGGCTGTGGCTGAAATTTTTTAATTCATCAGGTTTGGGAAGCCTTTCATATAAAAGCAGAAAACAGACTTCTTCAAAATTTGCATTTTCAGCAAGATCTTCAATTAAAAATCCTCTATATATCAGCTTGCCTTTTTTGCCTTGAACATCACATATCTTTGAGCTGGCAACGTCAACACCACGAAGTCCTGTATCCAATATCGGCAGCATGCATTCATCCATAAGAATCTCCTTTAAATTAAAATATTTTCTCAGGGGGTCTTCTTTCGGGAACTAATCGGGCTTCAATTTTTTTGTCATTAAGCTCTTTGGAAACATATAAACCACAATAGCATGACCCGAATTCTTTTATATCAGGTTCACGATATTCGCAGGGACAGATAATATCCTTGTCGTTTTCTTTATCGCCGCAAGCAAGTCTGCAGGGGCATGCCATATATCCATACCTTTCATGATTGAGCACAAGGGCTTCAAGAAGTTCCATTACAAGATCATTATCCTTATTAAAATAATAACCGATTTTTTCCTGAGATGATTTTAATGCTTTGTATAATTGATTGGTTTTAATCATTCAATTCCTAATGCCTCCTTGATTTCGTTTTCTCTATAACCAACGATTATTGTATTATCTATTTTAATTGTGGGAAAAGAGCACCTTGGATTTATTGTTTTCAAGTCCTGTAAGATTTCTTTTCGTGTTTCTCCTTCAAGGTCATCCACTGTGATGTTGTCATATTCACAATTAAATTTTGAAAGAAGCCTTTTTGTGGCTTTGCAATGACTGCAAGTGCTTAAGGTATATAATAATATTTTTTTCATGGGTCTCTCCTGTATAATCAATACAATCAGCAATATCAACTATCAATAGCAACTGCACAATTGGTGCCAGCGAGATCAGATGATTTATTTTCAAGGTTAACAGGTGTGTATACGAGGAAATAAATGGAAGAAGTGAGGCTTGGATATGCTTTTGCAGTGCATCCGTTTCAAGCGAAACTTAAACTGCAAAAGCATATCCAAGCCTCACTTATTCCTTTTATTTTTTTATAATAACCAAGCTTACAAAATTTTTATGCAGGTGTTTTGACTATATTATACCTGATTACAAAAATTCAATATCATGATATTGTATAGTGGTCTATATATTGCTTAATATTCATCATATATTATTAACCGGTTAAATAAACAGGAAATGGAATGGTCAATAAAATGCCTGAAAAAAATAATATTACAATATTGATTGGAGGCGCAGCAGGTCAGGGAATTCAGACCATTGGCTCTTTGCTCGCAAGGGTTTGCCACAATGCCGGTCTGTTTATTTTTTCGACAGATGAATTTGAATCCCGCATACGGGGAGGGCACAATACCCATTTGCTGAGAATCAGTAATCAGCCTGTGGTAACTCCCTGCCTTACACCTGATATCCTTGTTGCCATTGACGATAAAACCTATGAATTTCATAAGGATGATTTAGCCCCTGAAGGAATTATTCTGGTCAATAAACCTTTAGAAATATCAGAATTATCCCATGTATATAATATGCCATTGGAAGAATATGCCATTAAATTAGGTGAAATAATTTATTCAAACACCATTGCAGCCGGTGCTGTACTTGCTGTGCTGGGAGCTGAATATAAAGATTTCCAACTGGTTTTGGAAAAAGAGTTTAAAAATAAAGGTAAAAAAATATTAAATCAGAATCTTAAAGCAGGAAAGCTTGGGTTTGATATTGGCAGGAGTATAGATTTTCCAAATTTTTTTGATTTTACTAAAGTTGACCATGGCAATATTGTTATGTCCGGTGCTAAAGCTGCAGCTCTTGGAGCCCTTGCAGCAGATTGCAGGTTTTTCCCTTTTTATCCCATGAGCCCCGGAACACCTGTTGTGACAAATGTGGTCAATAATTCCAAAGACCTGCCCGTGGTTGTTGAACAGGCTGAAGATGAAATCGCAGCAGTTACAATGGCTGTGGGTGCTTCCTTTGCCGGCATAAGATCCCTTGTGGCAACATCCGGAGGCGGATTTTGTCTCATGACCGAGGGTCTTGGATTCGCAGGTATTACCGAGACACCTTTAGTCATTATAAATGCCCAGCGCCCTGGACCTGCAACAGGGCTTGCAACAAGGACTGCCCAGGCAGACCTTTTATTTACCATTAATGCTTCCCATGATGAATTCCCAAGATTTGTATTTGCCCCAGGTGGTATTCTTGAGACCTTTAATATAGTGAAAAAAGCTGTTTACCTGTCTGAAAAATATCAAGTGCCGTCCATTGTTCTCATGGATCATTTTTTGATTGACTCGACCATGACCGAGCAAAAAAGTTTTGAAGTCGGGAATGAATACAATGGATTTTTAAATAGCGACACAAAACTGTATCAAAATGAAAAATATCAGCGATATAAATTGACTGAGACAGGTATTTCTCCAAGGATTCTTCCCTGCGGGTCACATGACGGGTTCAATGCTTTGGTAAGATCAACCGGGAATGAGCATACAGAGGAAGGTTTGTCATTTGAAGGCTTGGATAATAGAAATAATATGGTCAAAAAAAGATTTAAAAAATCTCCCATGATGGAACAGGAAATGGGAATGCCATATATTGCCCATGAACAAAGTAAATTTTTTCTAACGGGCTGGGGATCATCAAAATATAGCATTATGGAGGCGTGCAGGAGATTAAAAAAGCGCAGGTTTGATGTGGGATGTATAATATTTGAACACATTTGGCCCATGGATGTGTCAAAATTAACCCGGCAACTTGAAAATAAAGAGCTTATTATGGTGGAGGGTAATGCCACTTGCCAGTTAGGAAGCTTGATATGCCAGCAGACAGGGATTAAATATATTGCATCTATTTTAAAATATGATGGGAGATTGATTTCTCCTGAATATATAATTAAAAATGCAGAAAATATTATTGGATAAAAATATGAAAAAAATAAATTTTGATATTGATAATGAGAACCAATGGTGCCCCGGATGTGGTAATTTTTCTATTTTGGCTGCCATGAAAAAGGCTTTTATCAAGCTTGATCTTGGACCTGAAAATTTATTATTGGTATCAGGTATAGGGCAGGCAGGTAAAACTCCTAATTTTATAGCATGTAATATGCTTCATGGATTACATGGAAGGGCATTACCCCTTGCAACCGGAGCAAAAATTGCTAATAAAGACCTTAATATTATAGTTAATTCAGGTGATGGAGACTGCTATGGTGAGGGAGGGAATCATTTTCTTTCAGCAATTCGCAGGAATATTGATATTACTCTTTTGGTTCATGATAATCAGATTTATGGTCTGACCAAGGGACAGGCATCTCCTACTTCTTCCTTAGGTATGCCCACCAAGATGCAGATAAATGGTACTACCTCGTCTCCTCTTAATGTTGTGGCAACAGCTTTGGCAGCAGGAGCAAAGTTTGTTGCCCGGGGGTTTTCAGGAGATGTTGAACAATTATCCCGCCTCATTGTTAAGGCGATTGAACATAAAGGTTTTTCAATGATTGATATTTTTCAGCCATGTGTTTCTTTTAATAAAATAAATACCAATACATGGTATAAAGACAGAGTGTTTGACCTTGCTGATACAGGTCATGATACTAAAGATTATGAACAAGCCATAAAGATTGCTCACATGGACATGGATAAAAATTCAATACCAACCGGTATTATTTATCAGCAAACCAGTATACCTTTCCATGACAGGCTTGAGATATTAAAAGAAAAGCCCCTTTATCAATATGATTTTTCTGAAACTAAAATAAAGAAAATTATTAAGCATGCATAAATCCCTTTTCAAAATTCCCAATATTCGTTTATTTATTATCTTTAAGGTATTATTTAATTCAAGGTTTTATTATCCTGTTTTTACGATTTTATTTTTAGATTTTGGTTTGACCATTGCCCAGTTTTCAATTCTTAACGCTGTCTGGGCAGGGACAATAGTATTGTCAGAAGTCCCTTCCGGTGCCCTTGCAGATATTTTCGGGAGAAAAAAACTTTTAGTGTTTTCAAGTTCTGTGATGATGGTTGAGGTGGGAATTATAAGTTTTATGCCCGGAATGAATTCTTTTATTGTTTTTATGGTTTTCCTTGTTAACAGGGTTTTAAGCGGTCTTGCTGAAGCTGCTGCAAGCGGAGCTGATGAGGCTCTTGCCTATGATTCTCTCAAGGCAGACGGTCAAGAGGAACAATGGGGAAAAGTTTTGGAAATCCTTGCAAAATACCAATCCATTGGGTTTATTATTGCCATGAGTGCAGGGGCAGCTATTTATGATCCTGTTTTAATGACAAGGATTGTTAAATTTTTTGGAGCTGACATGGAATTGAATCAGGAAATTACCATGAGATTTCCTTTATATCTTACTTTTATACTTGCAATATTTGCTTTTTTAACCACAATACAAATGCAGGAAGTAAAACCCGAAGATAAAAGTTCCAGACAAGGTCAAAATACAGATATTAAACAGGCGTTCAGATTGACTTTTAAGGCAGGCGCCTGGATTTTAAAAACTCCTTTTGTGTTGTCAGTCTTTCTCTTTGGCATGGTGTTTGACGGAGTTGTAAGAATGATTGTGACATTATCCAGTCAATATTATAGAATGATTGATATTCCTGAATCTTTGTTTGGGATTATTGGATCTCTGGTTGCCATGCTCGGGCTTGTTATTCCGAAAATAGCAAGATCCATGGCTGAAAATCGCAAACCTTCCCATGGACTTTTTGTAACGGCAATATTGACCATAACAGGTCTTTTTTCCATGAATTTTTTCTGGCCATACGCAGGTTTAATTCCGGCTTTGATTACTTTTTCCACCATGTATTTTACAGGCTTTTTTGTAAGCTTTTATATAAACAAGGAAACATCTTCAAAACAAAGAGCCACGGTTCTAAGTTTTAAAGGGCTTGCCTACAACCTGTCTTATGGAATACTTGGTATTTTATATGCTTTGTTATTAAAAGCTGAAAAACAGGGGCATGCTGTATCTAATGCTTTGGAAAATAAGGTTTTTATTGACACTTTTATCTGGTTTCCTGGTTTATTTACTTTATTATTTTTTATTTTGGTTATAGTATATTGGATATGGCTGAAAGATAGATAAAACAGGCTTTTGGACTCTTTGGTATATATTTTGCTGTTAGTATGGCATGGTCATGGGTATGGTAAAAATAATTATAAAACAAGGAGCTGATTAATGGTCTTAAGTCCTGGTGATATCCCCCAAAATCTTGAACAGGTAAGAGACAGAGCGAGAAAAAAACTTAAAGGCATATGTGCGGTATATCCTTTTTGCGACGGGGGCTCTGATAAAGTGTGCCAAAAAGGAGCCTATGGCAAGCCTATTGGGTTTGGCGGTATTGGTCAGGGTCTTTCTTTCAGGGCAAATGTCAATGCCCTTGGTAAAATACAATTTAATATGTCTGTTTTGGGAGAACACTTTAAGCCGGACACTTCTGTATCATTCCTTGGTATGGATTTAAAATCTCCTGTACTTCCTTCATCAACAGCCGGTGCTGAAAAATATAATGATTCAATTGATGAAACAATGTTCTGTATTTCTGTTCTAAAAGGTGCAAAAGAAGCAGGAACAATTGGGCTGCGTGGAGATACATGGTTTTATGAACCGGATAATAGTCCGTCTTTAAAATCCATGAAAGAATGTAATGGATTTGGTATTCCCATATTTAAACCAAGGTCCCAGGATGTTTTGAAAATTTTGATTGAAAAAGCTGAAAACCTTGGGTGTAAAGCTGTAGGTATAGACCTTGACGGCTGCGGTTCAACAATTATGGCAAGCCATGGGCAGCCTGTATTTAAAAAAACTGCCAAAGATATTGAAGAATTGGTTAAATTCTCTTCTCTGCCTTTTATTGCCAAGGGTATAATGATGCCTGACGAGGCTCAAAAATGTGTTGATGCAGGTGTAGAGGTTATTTCTGTGTCAAACCATGGAGGAAGAGTATTGGATTCAACTCCGGGTGTTGCAACTATTCTGCCGTTAATCAGAAAGAAACTTGGACAATCTGTTACAATTACAGCAGACGGAGGAGTCAGAACCGGATACGATGTATTAAAAATGCTTGCCCTTGGTGCAGATATTGTTCTTATCGGAAGGGATATTATAAGAGCTGCTGTGGGTGCAGGCACCCTTGGGGTGAAAATGCATCTTGATCATATAAATAAGACATTGGAAAAAGCCATGTTTATGACCGGGGTTGAGAATATTAAAATGATTGATTCAAAGATATTGTTTCAACAATGATCCATAAGAGGAGGTAAAGAATGAAAAGCAAGATGTCCTTTTTTATAGTATTAATTATTGTTTTTTTTGTAGTTGGAATAGCTGCTGCAGAACAGAATAAGGGTGCAGAAAATATGAATCTTGACGGGGGAAGAAGAGGGGCTGTAAATTTTCCCCATAAACTGCATCAGGCTGCAATCAGTGATTGTAATGCATGCCATTCTGTTTTTCCAAAAGCTGCTGGAGCCATTAAGGATCTTAAAGAAAAAAAAGAATTAAAAAGCAAGCAGGTTATGAATAAAACATGTCTTAAATGTCATAAAGCAAGAAAAAAGGCAGGAGAAAAAACAGGACCCACAAAGTGTTCTGCATGCCATGTAAAATAGATTATAATATCAATATATTATGAAAGGAGCAAATTTATATGGGGGAAGAAAAAAAAATAGGCTGCGCCATGCCAACCGGAAAACTGCTCGGGGAAGATTCAGAAAAAAATGACAATAATGATGAAAAAACAATTGAAAATATTTCAAAGGAGGCACCAATGATCAAAGTAGGGCAAAAAGCACCTGATTTCACAGCACCGGCATATCATAATGGAGAATTTACTTCTGTTAAACTATCAGATTATTTAGGTAAATGGGTTGTTTTATGCTTTTATCCCGGGGATTTCACCTTTGTCTGAGCAACTGAGGTTTCGGCAGTTGCCGGAAAAATTTCTGACTTTGAAAAATTAGATGTTCAGGTCCTTTCAATGAGTGTTGACAGTGTTTTTGTTCATAAAATGTGGAATGACAAGGAACTTTCAAAAATGGTTAAAGGCGGGATTCCTTTTCCCATGCTGTCAGATGGCGGTGGAAAAGTTGGAACCATTTATGGTATTTATGACGAAGATGCAGGCATTGAGACAAGGGGAAGATTTATTATAGATCCTGACGGTGTTGTCCAGGGATATGAAGTTTTGACTCCTCCTGTGGGAAGAAATGTAAGTGAATCATTAAGGCAGATACAGGCATTCCAGCTTGTACGCGATAGTAAAGGTACACAAGCAACTCCTTCTGGATGGCAGCCCGGAAAAATGACATTAAAACCTGGTCCTGACCTTGTGGGAAAAGTCTGGGAAGTATGGAAAACAGACATGGCATATGATAAATAAATTATTAAGCATAAATCATAATATCTATATGAAATAAGGAGAACCGGCATGGATCCATCTTTACTTATACCGGTACCAGACCCCATACCGGTTCACTATTCCTGGTTTAATATTTTTAATATATCAACATTTTTCCTTCATATTATTTTTGTAAATTCAATGCTTGGAATGTGTATAATTGCTCTTGTGAAATCGTTTAAGACTAGTGACCAGAATATATTGGAAACAAAGGAGATAAGTCTCAGACTGCCTTTTCTTATTGCTTTTGCCATAAATTTTGGTGTTGCACCTTTGCTTTTTGTCCAGGTATTATATGGCAATTTTATTTATACAAGCTCTGTGCTCATGGGATGGTATTGGCTCATGATTATTCCCATATTGATTATGGCATATTATGGTGCATATATATTTGATTTTAAATTTGATGCACTTAAGAATTTACCAATTACAAGGTTGATGATTATTGGTATGTCCACTATATTGTTTTTGGCAATAGGCTTTTTATTTGTTAATAATCTGACTTTAATGCAAAGCCCTGAAAAATGGCTGGAATATTTTTCAAATTCCCGGGGCACTATCCTTAATTTGACTGAAACAACACTGATCCCAAGGTTTTTACACTTTATTGCTGCTTCAATTGCCGTGGGCGGGCTTTTTATTGCTGCCATGGGAAAAATCAAAGTAAAAAAAGAAGATAATGCTGATTATAATCACATGATTGTATCGGGTATGCACTGGTTTTCTTTTGCAACATCAATTCAGATAATAATAGGCATATGGTTTTTAATGTCGCTTCCCAATCATATCATGCTCATGTTCATGGGACAGAATAGTTTTGCAAGCTTTTTATTGATTTTAAGCCTTGGTTTTACAATGGGTGCATTGTTTTCAGGATTTTCAAACAAAGTCTGGTTGTCAATTGTCATGAGCATTCTTGTAATTTTACCCATGGTACTTATGCGCGATATTGTAAGAAGTGCTTATCTTGAACCCTATTTTTCTTTTTCAGACCTTGTGATAAAACCTCAATATTCTTCTCTGGTTTTATTTTTAATCTCAGCTATTATCGGCATTAGCCTGATAGTGTATATGCTGCAACTTGCTGCAAGATCAAAAAAGGAGGTGTGATATGAATTACCCTGTCTGGGAATTATATTATGCCGGAGGTGGTTTTCTTATTGCTTTTATTGCAATTGTCCATGTATATGTTTCTCATTTCGCAGTTGGAGGCGGGTTTTTTTTAGTATTGACAGAAATGAAAGGGATTAAGGAAAAGTCTCCTCTTATCCTTGAATATATAAGAAAGCATGCTAAATTTTTCATGCTCGTGACCATGGTGTTCAGTGCTGTTACAGGAGTCGGTATCTGGTTTACCATATCTTTGTTAAGTCCCGGTGCAACATCGATTTTGACCCATACCTTTGTATTTGCTTTTGCAGCAGAATGGATTTTCTTTGTTGTTGAAATTGTTGCAATTTTTTTATATTTTTATACCTTTAATAAAATTAATGACAAAGCTCATATTATAATAGGCTGGATTTATGCAATAGCAGCTTTGATATCTCTTATTTTGATTAATGGTATAATCGCTTTTATGCTGACCCCGGGAGAATGGCTTGAAACAGGAAACTTCTGGGATGGATTTTTAAATCCAAGCTTTTTGTCTTCAATGTTTTTCAGGACATTTATAGCCTTTGTATTTGCAGGTATATTTGGTTTTTTAACAGCTGTATTTATTAAAGAAAAAGATTTCAGGGAATACATGATAAGATATTGCGCGCGATGGCTTCTTATCCCCTTTGTTTTTATGGTATTGTCTGCTGCCTGGTATTTTTCTGATTTGCCTGAACCCATACAAAAAATGATTTCAGATAAATCACCGGAATTGGTATTTTTTGTAAAAGTATTTATGATTATCCTTTCCGTTTTATTTTTTTCAGGTCTTTTAATGGCAATCAGACTTCCCCATAAGGTTAAAACATATATGGCGTTTTTTATTCTTGGTGCAGGTCTTATTTATATGGGTTCCTTTGAGATGATAAGAGAGGCTGGCAGAAGACCATATCTTATCTATAATTATATGTATTCAAATTCCATTAAAACTATAGATGTGACAAATATTAATAGACAAGGATTACTTAAAACAAGTAAATGGGCAAAAAATAAAGATATTGATGATGAAAATATTTATAAAGCAGGTAAAGAGATATTCAAGCTTCAATGTATATGCTGCCATAGTGTTGGAGGTCCTCTTAACGATATTTTACCCATAAGTAAAAAATTTTCCCTTGCCGGTATGGATGCTGAACTCACAGGTCAGGGGAAAATTAATGATTATATGCCAAAATTTGTGGGTACCAAATCCGAACGCCTTGCCCTTGCCAAATATATTGTAAATGTACTTAATGGAGACAAAGCTGTGCCTTGCATTAAAAATAAATCTTTTAAAAAAGTCGAAAAAATAAAAGTTCCCGGATTTGACGAAAAAAAAGATAAATATATTCTTCTTGCATGGTCTAATACAAATACACATGGTATTATTACAAACTCAAAGAGTTGGGAAAAGCCCGTATCCTGTGATATTATATCTTCTCAATTAATAAAAAGAGGGGAAATCCCTGAAATTATTACAGAAAAAGTTGAGATAGTGTATGAGCTTGAATCTGAGGTTTCAGACCTTTTTGCTTTATACAATATTAAAGCCCGTGAAAAGGGAACCGGACAAATTCTTGGCAAAACAAAACTTATTATACCTGTTGATGTTAAAATGGGGTGTGGTAATTGCCACGGGCATAACGACCATGCCCTTAATGCAGACTTTTTCGATATTTTAAAGACCCACGATAGAATTAATAAGACGAAATTGATAAAAGAAGTTAAACAGAACAGATCTGTCTCATGTGAATCATGCCATGGGGATTTATTGAATGTTTCAGCGGCTGTGCATGGATTTCATGCAAATTATATGACAGGTATGGGGGACAAAGCATGTAAGTTGTGTCATTCGGCCATGGCAAATGATGATAAAGATAATGCACAGACTTTTTGCGGGATACATAAAGAGCTGGGATTTGAATGTATAAATTGCCATGGTAACATGGAAGATCATGCCTTAAGCCTTTTAAAAGCTGAAAAAGCAGCAGGCAAACCGGGGATAGGGAAATTAATGAGACACCTTTTCCCAATCAGCGTTGATTCTGTTAAAGATATAAAACCAAGAGTCCCATGGATTAATGAACCTGATTGTCTAAACTGCCATGTTGATTTTAATGAGCCTGAAACAGATGAGACATTTAATCTATGGACAAAATCTTCCAGTGACCTTTATCAATCACGGAGTGATGATGCAGGAGTTATGTGCCAGGCATGCCATGGAAGAGCCCATGCCATATATCCTGTAAAAAATTCTATCAATAAATTTATGGGTAATATTCAACCTGCCCAATACCAGGGCAATTTTTATCCAATGGGTTCAAATAAAAATTGTAAACTATGCCATACAATTGATATGGAGGAAGAGATGCATCATCCCAATACATTGACCATGTTCAGGAATGTTATTGAGTAATTGGTATGGATTTTGCTCTTTAACCTGTATTAGTTGATTAAACAGATAATAAACATTAATCATGTAAACTAAAGAACAGGAGAAAAAATGGGAAAATTTTTATTGGTAGCTGCCACAAGAGCAGGTGAAACAGAGAAAATCGCCCAATTGATTGCAGAAGGCATCAGAATTTCAGGGCACGAGGCAATTGTAAAAAAAGTAAACGAGATCAAGAGTGAAGAAGACTTAAAAGGCTATGACGGCTATGCTTTTGGCTCGGCTACTTACCATGGCGAAATGATTTCCTCCATGAAACAGCTTTTGTTTATTGCTGAAAGAGCAGAACTTAACGACAAACCCGGCGGATCTTTTGGTGCTTTCGGGTGGAGTGGGGAAGCCCCGGGAAGAATCTTTGAAACCATGGAACATATTTTTAAGATGAAAATGGTATCAGATGCGTTACGACTAAAAGCAAGTTACATAGGCGGTGGTATTCAGGCTGCCCAGGACTATGGCAAAAATCTTGCCGCAATGGTTTGATAAATAATTATGGAGTATAATTATGAGTGATAAAAATATATTACTGGAATGTTCAAAATGCGGAACAAAGAACAGAGTTCCTGTTGAGCGATTAACAGAATCTCCCAAATGTGGGAAATGTGGAGATGTTCTGTCCATGGATACTTTATCCAGACCTGTTAATGTGACAGATTCTAATTTTGATGCTGAAGTGTTAAGTTCAGCCTTGCCTGTGCTTGTTGACTGCTGGGCACCCTGGTGTGGTCCATGCAGAGCAGTGGGACCTGTCTTAGATGAACTTGCAGAAAAATATAAGGCAAGGTTAAAAATTGCAAAACTTAATGTGGATGAGAACCAGGCAATCAGCTCAAGATACTCGATCGCCAGCATCCCCACAATGTTTCTTGTGAAAGATGGTAAGATCATTGATACCCTTGTGGGAGCATTACCCAAAGAAGAACTGGAATCACAGATTGCAAGAATTCTTTGATAAAAACAATAAAGATTTAATACAATGGGTGTTTTCCCAATGGAAAATAAAATTCAAATGTGTCCGGTCAAATTTTGATATCCAGGGAAGTCCTGAGCGGACACTTTCCCGTGTTGTTATTGAAGACATTAACGGCTCTCTTTTTTTATTTGAAAAGTTTTCAAAATCCAGATTCCAGCTGCGAAATGATATTGCAAAGGCAATTGAATATTTAAACATTAATGGTTTAAAACAGGCATTGTTCTGCCAAAAGACTTTGCAAGGAGAATTTTTACCATTTTATAAAGATAATTGTTTTGCGATTTCTCCTTTTTTGGATGGCACAAAGCTTAAAAGACCTGATTACCTTGAGTCTGCAACTATCGGAAAAAATTTTGCATTATTTTTAATAGATCTTTCCAAAGCTTCAAAAAATATTAAACCCGGGTTATCATTGCAATCTTTTCATATTGATAAATATGTTTATCAATTATTTGATACAATGAAAAAACATGATTCTGGTATTTATGACAAATACCTTCCCTTTTTAAAATTTCTGGAAAGGAATAAATCCTTTTCAGGTTTTGAAAGATTGCCCCGCAGATTTTCCCATGGCGATCTTCATCCCCTGAATGTGATCTGGGAACAAGATTGTATCAAAGCTGTGATTGACTGGGAATTTACAGGTTTTAAACCGGACATATTTGATGCAGCCAATCTTGTGGGATGCGCCGGCATTGAAAACCCTCAGGGGTTGACCATGCCCATGGTTGTGACCTTTATTGAAAATTTGAAAAATGCAGATATTATAAGTTGCCAGGGCTGGAAAGTTTTTATTGAATATATTATTGCATTAAGATTCGCATGGGTTTCAGAATGGCTTAGAAAAAAAGATAAGCAAATGCTCACCATGGAAGCTTGTTATCTGGATATCCTGATAAAAAATATTGATGCATTAAAGCATATCTGGGAAATAAAATAAAAAAGCAGTATTGTCTCAAACACTGCTTTTTATCGTAGATTTATCCTCTATTAAAAAGTAATTATCTCAAAATCCTGTTCTCTGTAATCTGACATTGCTGGATGTCCTGACATGCCTTCTAAAAGATCAAGATCATGTTTTTTTGCATCTTCAATGGTTCCAAGTTTGTGGGAACATGCTTTGCAGACTCCTTTTACAAGGTTTAAATCAAGTGCTTTTTCCCATAGTTTGTTTAAGGGGTTTCCTTGTTGATAAAGATCAGGCACAAGCTTAACGCTTTGTCCCTCAAGGATGATCTGCGCTTCATGTCCCTTGTTTTTCATATCAATGGCATTTAAAAGCACATGGATAAAACACATGGGATCTCCGTTAAAAACAAATAATGCAAATTTTTTCATGATTGTCTCCTTAAATTGTTTATTACCTTTTGAATATAATCTCATTTTTGAATATCAATGTTGAATAATACAAGATTCGTACCAGAAACCTGTATATCTGGTATTTAAAAAGTATTGGCAAATTTTATCTTGATAAAAACCATGACCAATGCTATTGCCTTTTGATAAAACAAACCATATGGATGAATGACAACATGGATTATTCTGTTGGAAGTAAAATAATTAGAAACCAAGATAAAATCAGCAATATTTATTTTCAATCCTGGCTTTTATATCCAGGTATGGAGACACTTCAAAATGTAAATCTCCCGATTTCTGTTTTTTCAGCAGAACATGATATGGTCACACCATATTGGCAATCTGA
>CAZTEM010000070.1:0-16426 GCA_964612755.1 uncultured Desulfobacterales bacterium
CAATAGCCTTTTACAATATAATTAATTTTTAAAAAATAATGCCTTGATTATGACACTGGTCATTTTAGGATTTTCTTTAAGCCTGCGGGTGGAATAACCAAACCATTCTTTACCAAAGGGTACATAAACACGCATTTTGTGCCCCTTTTCCATTATCGACCTTCTTAATGCAGGTGTAACACCATAGAGCATCTGAAATTCATATCTGTCTTTTGGAACATTATATTTTTCAATTAGATCCATGGCTCCTTTAACAAGCAATTTATCATGGGTTGCAATGGCAGGATACATTTTTTCTCTAAACATGAATTCAAGGTTCTCAAGATAATGAGCATTGATTTCTTCATATTTTTTATAGGCAATAGATGCAGGTTCAACATAAATTCCCTTGCAAAGGCGAAAATTTAATGGACAGTCTTTATTATTTAAATCTTTAAGATCCTTTATATCCTGGAGGGTCCTTTTTAAATAATTTTGCAGGACCAAACCTACATTTTTTGGAAATTCTTTTTTAAGTCTTCTAAAGAGTTCAATTTCCAAATCTGTGCAGGGCGAATCCTCCATATCAATACGGACAAAATTATCATGGGACGCAGCCATATTAACAACTTCTCGAATCAATTGGTAGGCAGTTTCCTTATCAATAAGAAGACCAAAAGAAGTAGGCTTTATACTATAATTACCTTTTATGCCTGCTTTTTCTGCAGCATCTATGACCTGGAGGTATTCATTTTTATTTGCCTCTGCTTCTTTAATATCCTCAATAAACTCCCCTAGAACATCCATGGTGGTCAATATTTTTTGTTTATTTAATTTTTCAGCTGCCTGCAATGCATGGTCAAGAGTTTCTCCTGCAATATATTCTCTTGAAACAAGCCAAACAAGTTTTTTAGGCATATAAGGCAATATATTTGATATAATTTTACTAAACATTTATCCTCATTTCTTCACACTAAAATTAAATTTTATCATCTCTGGCAGGCTTGAGCAAAAAACAATCTGAACAAAATATTTTATATTCTCTGCATAAGTCTCCATATCTATATTGGCAATGGTTAAACCATTCCAATTAATATGTCAACAATTTATTGCTGATCGTAATAATTCCATATTGTTTTTTTTACTACGGGCTGATATATTTTCAGATCAATTTAAACGACTTAAAATATAAAATAATGAATATTAAATTTTTAAATACAAAACTAAAAAATACAATGGTACTTGCATCAGGTGTTCTTGGTAATAACAGGGATATCTTAAAACGGGTATATGACAACGGATGTGCCCTTGTTACCATGAAATCAATCGGACCTGAACCAAGAGATGGGCATAACAACCCTAGTATTATTGATCTTGGTCATGGAATCATTAATGCGGTGGGTCTTCCAACCCCGGGATTCCAAAATATGACAAAGGAATGGAAAGACCTTGAAACACGTGATTTTCCATTATCTGCAAGCATATATGGAGGATCTGTTGAAGAATATGCAAAAGTTGCAGGCTTTGTATCTGATCAGAAACCAGACATGATAGAGGTCAATATTTCCTGCCCCAACTCAGAAAAGCATGGAATGATTTTTGGTATTTATCCAGAATCTGCCCATGAAGTTGTCTCAGCTGTAAAAAATGTCGTAAATGTCCCGATTATTGTAAAACTCACCCCCCAGGCTCCTGATATCGCACATATTGCAAAGGTATGTGAAGATGCTGGTGCTGATGCTATTTGTGCCATAAATACACTGGGTCCCGGCATGGTAATTGATATTGAATCTGCCAAACCTGTTCTTGCTTTTAAAAAAGGAGGCCTTTCAGGTCCCATGATCAAGCCTGTTGCAATACGCTGTGTCTATGACATATATAAAGCTGTAAAAATACCAATTATCGGTCTTGGCGGCATTACCACGGGAGAAGATGCCATTGAAATGATTATGGCAGGTGCCACACTCACAGGCATTGGCAGTGCAGTCAAACAAAGAGGGATTAATGTCTTTAAAAAAGTAAATAATGAGATAACAAAGTGGCTTAAAATCCACAATTGTACTCTTGATGATATTAGAGGGGCTGCACATTTTGAATAATAATAAACATGTCATGCTCAGGGTTGCAGATAACCAGAAAGAAAACCAGGAATTTGCAACGTTATTTTTTGATTCTCCCCATTTCTCAAGGATTGAAAGATCATTTAACCCCGGTCAGTTCATTATGTTCTGGATTCCCGGAATAGATGAAAAACCATACACTCTTTCCCATGTTTCTAAAAATAAGTTTGGAATCACCATTGAAGCAAAAGGAATCTTTTCAAAAGCTGCGATCTCATTAAAACCAGGGGATCTGGTTGGTATGCGCGGTCCCTTTGGCAATGGATTTATCCTGCCTGAAAAAAACGATAATATTGCGATAATTGCGGGCGGATGTGGGATTGCACCATTGGCACCTTTAATCGATAAAATTAACAATATTAATAAAAATATTGTATTTATTCATGGGGCAAAATCCAAAGATTATCTTTTATATAAGGCAAGATTCGCAATCAAGCGCGAATTCTGTACTGATGACGGCAGCAGGGGGCACAAAGGGTTTGTCACTGACTTGTTTGCTGAAAAACTTGATTCAGGCATGGTCTTTAATCAAGTGTATACCTGCGGTCCTGAAATAATGATGCAAAAAGTGTTTGATATATGTGAAAAAAACAATATTAATTGTCAGGTCTCCCTTGAAAGATATATGAGGTGTGGGTTTGGACTTTGTGGTGCCTGTGTCTGTGGAAAAGAAATTGTTTGCAAGGATGGACCGGTATTTAGCTCTGAAAAACTTAAAACAATGAAAGATTTTAACAAAAAAGCTCTTATAAAATCAGGCAAAGAAGTCAGTTTGGATGAATATTTTGCATGGAAAACCCCTGTAAATTAAAAATTAAGGAAAAACAAATGACATATAAAGAAGAATTTATAGAATTTCTTGTTCAATGCAACGCTCTAAAATTTGGAGAATTTACATTAAAAAGCGGCAGGATTGCCCCATATTTTATCAATACCGGCATGTTTGATACAGGCGCTAAAATCAATAAACTGGGGCAATTTTATGCCCAAGCAATACAAGAACATTTTCAAGATAATTTTGATGGGATTTATGGTCCTGCCTACAAAGGTATTCCTTTGTGCATATCTGCAAGTATTGCCCTTAATAAAATGAATATTGATAAAGGCTATGTTTTTAATAGAAAAGAAGCTAAAACCTATGGAGATAAGAGTTCTGTTGTTGGCATGGAGTTAAAAAACGATTCAAAACTGATTCTTATTGATGATGTAATTACGTCGGGAAAAGCCATAAGAGAATCACTTGTAACTCTAAAAGCAAATAATAATCCTGAAGTTAAAGGTATTATTATAAGTGTAGATCGCCAGGAACGTGGTAAAACACAAAAAAATGCCTTAAAAGAAGTGGAAGAAATTTTAAATATTCCTATTTATCCAATTGTCACCATTTCCCATATTAAAAAATATCTTCATAACAAAAAAATTAATGGAAAAATTTACCTTGATGATGCCATGATTAAAAAAATAGATAATTATCTTGAAAAATATGGTGCTGTATAAAATTTTTTAATATCAATAGTTTGAACTTGCCTGTTTTTTACTATGATTTTCCCATCAATAATCACATTATTCACATCCGAACCTTTTACATTGTAAATGATATGTGACACAGGGTCATAAACAGGTACAAGATGGGGCTTGTTCATATCAATAATAACAATATCTGCTTTTTTACCAGACTCCAGAGACCCGATTTCATCCTTGAGCCCAATGGCTTCAGCCCCTCCCAATGTTGCCATTTTAAATATTAGTTTTGCATCCATTAAAACAGGATCAGAACCTGCAAGCTTATGAATTTTACCAAGGGTGTCCATCTCACTAAACATATCAAGATCGTTATTGCTGGCGCATGAATCAGTTCCAACACCTGTTACTATACCATTTTTTAAAAAATCCGGAACAGGAGCAATCCCTGATGCAAGTTTCATATTACTTTCAACTGCTGTAGAAATTTTAGCATGTGTATCTGCGATAATTTGAATATCTTCTTTATCTGTCCACACACAATGGACCAAAAGGGTATTTGAATCAAGCAGACCAAGCTTGTGAAGATATTTTACAGGGCTTAAATTATGTTCTGATAATATTGTATCATGCTCAGTTTTGGTTTCAGCTGTATGGATCTGAAAAAGTACCCCGAATTGGTTTGCCATTTCTTTGGCTTTTATTAATGTATTCTTTGAACAGGTATAGGGAGAATGGCAAAACACAGAAGCTTTGATCCTGTTATATCTTTTCTGCCATTTTTCAATAAAAGCCAGGGCATATGAAATATTTTTTTCAGGATCAGGCACTCCAGGAGCAGGAAAATCAATAATACCCTGACCTAAAACAGCTCTTAATCCTGTTGAATAAACAGCCTCAGCAACATAATTTTCATAAAAATACCCGTCACAGCAGGTTGTTGTACCTGATAATAATAATTCAGCACATGAAAGGATGCTTCCCTGGTTTACAGATTCAGGGTTGATTTGACTTGCTTCTGCCGGAAAAATATATTTATTAAGCCAGGTCATAAGAGGCAAATCATCAGCAAGCCCCCTGAATAAGGACATGGGAAGATGGGTATGGGTATTGACAAGACCCGGAATAATCAGTCCTTGGTTTGCATCTATTACCTGGGCTGAGTAAGGCAGCTTAATATTGTCTTTTTTCTGCCCTATTTTTTGAATAATAGTATTTTTAATACAAATTATTCCATTTTCAATAATATCAAATTCTTCATTCCCCGTAATAATTA
This sequence comes from uncultured Desulfobacterales bacterium, assembly GCA_964612755.1. GTDB lineage: Bacteria > Desulfobacterota > Desulfobacteria > Desulfobacterales > Desulfobacteraceae > JAIOSM01. Next base: position 4,837 of record CAZTEM010000070.1, read on the forward strand.
AACCATTATGTATAATTAAATCATATTCCATTATTTTCTATCTTATCATTTCCTGGGCTTCGTTAATGCAATACATAAGGTGTCTTGGTATCTTTGCATCACCAATAAAACTGAATTTGATTTTTACATCTTTTAATAGCTTTGACGCGGTTTTTATGGGAATCATTTTTTCCGATATTACAACAATATCAAAATCATCCAATGCTTGTTCCTTATTATTTGCTTTAAATAAAACACCATTATTTAAAAACTTGAGTATTGAAACATTTTTAAAAAGCATCACTTTATTTTTCTTTAATCTTTCTCGCAAATAATATCTATCATTACTGGACATTTCTGCTGCAAAACTTGATTTTCGATTTAAAACAACTATATTTTTTCCCTGGTCAGCTAAATAGTCAGCAGTGAGCAACGCTGACATTCCTCCCCCAAGAATTAAAATATTTATCTGATCCTTTTTTAATTTTATGGTTTTTTCAAATATATCAATACAGGTTACAACCTCCATATCCGATTGAAAAAGCCCCTTTACCATTGGCATATCAGGCATAGAGCCCGTGGCAAAAACAAGTTGATCAGGCTTGATTTCTTCCAATAATTCTTTTGATAATTCTGTATTAAAATCAATTACAATATTTAATCGTTTAAGCTCATTTATTAAAAACTCAAGAATATCATTCAGCTCTCCCCTGCCTGGTGCTTTTGCAGCAAGGGCAAGCAATCCTCCATGCCTTGATTTTTTTTCACAAATTCTTACTTTATGCCCTTTTATGGCAAAATGCCGGGCACAGGCGAGACCTGAGGGACCTGCTCCAACTATTAAAATATTTAAAACCTTATCAGGCTTAGTTAAAAGGTTGTTATCTTTTTTATTAATTCTAAACTCTCTTCCCACATCAGGGTTTACAACACATGATCCGGGTTCCCTTGCAAGGACAGCATGGATGCAGCCAAGGCAGCATCCAAGACAGGGTCGTATCTCAGAAAATCTTCCCTGTTCTGCTTTTTTGGGCAAATATGGATCTGCAAGCAAAGGTCTTCCCATGGCAATAACATCAGCATCTTTATTTGCTAAAATCTTTTCTGCAAGTTTTGGATCTTTAATCCTTCCCACGGTAATTACAGGTATAGAAACAAGTTTTTTTATTGCCCTTGCAAGGTGGACAAAGCATCCATGTTTTGTATACATAGATGGGATGGTAAGTTCCTTTGATCCATAGACCCCGGCTGATACGTGAAGATACGCAGCTCCTTTTTGTTCAATCAAAGGCGCAAGTCTTTCTGCATCCTCAAGGGTCCAGCCGTTTTCCATATAATCATTACCATTTATTCTTATGCCTAAAGGAAAATCATCCGGTGTTTTTTTCTTTATGTCCTCTATCACCTCAAATAAAAATCTTATCCTGTTTTCAAAGGAGCCCCCATATTCATCGTTTCGTATATTTGAATTTAAAGATAAAAATTGATTGATCAAATATCCATGGGCTGCATGGAGTTCAACAAAATCAAATCCTGCCTCATAACATCTTTTTGCTGCGTTTCCAAAGGCTTGAATTGTATCTTTTATCTCATCAATATCTAAAGCTTTTACCTCTCCTTTTACAACTGCAGGAGCAGGAATTGCCGATGGTGCAACCTTGCTGGGAAGATAACATTGCCTTCCTCCATGCATTATCTGAATACCTATTTTTGCACCTTTTTTTTTAATTCTTGTAGTTAATCTCTTTAAACCAGGTATACAAATATCATCCCACAATCTTGGCAAAGTCGGCAATTCCATTCCATGGGGATGGACATTACCACCGCCCACAAGAATCATTCCTGCCCCGCCTTTGGCTCGTTCAGCAAGATATTCTGTGAGCTGATCCGTGACATTACCATTGTCATCAACTCCAAAATTAATACTCATGGCAGACATCATAATTCTGTTTTTTGCTTTAAAATTCCCTATTTTTATCGGTTGAAATAAATTTTCAAGAATTTCTGCCATATTAAAGCTCTCCCATAATTATTTTGCTAATCCTTTATAAATAAAACCATCCCATTGTTTATGGGAAAAAAGATTTGACCCTGGTGTAAAAGAATATAAAGCATCTCCAGCTAACATCACGGCAGCATTTGTCCATGAAACTTTCTGGCAGGGCCAAATTGTATTGTCAGGAAAAGTATACCCGCACCAGAAAGTTTTATCATCATAAATACAATTTTGTATCCATGAAAACACCTGTTCTGCAAGTTCAAGTTTACCTGCTGCTTCAAGGGATAAAACCAATTCAGCTGTTTCAGCCATTGTAATCCATGGATGATCTGAAACACATTTTACACCTTTTCCTTTGACAACATATTTATCCCAATATTTTAATATCCTTTTTTCTGCATCCATGCCTGTAACAGCACCCGAAAGAACAGGGTAAAACCAATACATTGAATATCTTGATTTACTGATATTATAAATATGAATTTGATTTTTAATAGTGGCTTCAAGTTTGGTAAAGGCAGATTGCCAAACCCCAAGTTCTTTTTCTTCTCCCAGAACAAAGCCAATTGTAATTGCACATTTGAGGCTCATTAATATGGAGCTTGATCCTGTAAGAAGTGCCATGGGATCTACTACTCCTTCGGGGCTTTTTGCCCAGAAGACCTCTCCTCGGCTGGTTTGAAGGCTTAGAGCAAAATTTATCCCTTTTTGTAAGGGGCGCCACATTGCTCTTAAAAATTCTGTATCCTTTGTAATCAGCCAGAAATGAAAAAGACCCGTAGCAATATATGACGACATATTAGTCTCACAGGTTTTATCCTCTGGAATGCCGTTTTTATAAGAAGAATACCAGGAACCATCCTGATTCTGATTCTGTTTCATCCATTTAAAGGCAAGCCTTGCCTCGCTATAAAGTCCACTTACAGACAATCCCATGGCAGACTCCACAAGATCCCAGGGATCTGTTTTCCCCTTTTCATGCCAGGGTATTTCACCTGTTTTACTTTGCAGGTTTGCAATGAATTTGCCAAGTAATTTTATATCACATCTTTTCAGGTTAAGATTATTTTCCGATATCGTCACAGGTGTTTTAAAAGACATAATATTATTGTCTTTTATTTCTGATAATAGCATAAGGCAACCTTCTATAATCTCTGCTTTCATATTGTTCGGATAATCATCCTATGAATAGCAATTCATCATAATTTTCAAGGTAATTTACCATAATAAAAAAGTTCTTTCAATGGACAATGATAAATAACCAGTTGAAATTCAATTACAATACTTTTTAATATTTTTTCTTGACACAAAAGATATTTTTCTGTTACAAAAATGAATGAGTATTCATTTATTCAAAACCTGATTATTTTTAAAAAATTATATATAGGAGAAGGCAATGAAAAGAAAAATCAGAAAGGCCGCAGTAATCGGATCCGGAATAATGGGTGGTGGAATTGCAGCACTTCTTGCCGGTGCCGGAATAAAAGTACTTCTTTTAGATATTGTTCCCTTTGATCTGAAAGATGAAGAGAAAAACGATCCCATTGCAAGGAACAAAATAGTAAAAGCAGGCTTTGATGCTGCTCTTAACGCTAAGCCAGCTCTTTTTATGACAAAAAAGGATGCAGGGCTTATTGAGATTGGCAACCTTGAAGATGATTTTGACAAACTTAAAAATTGTGACTGGATCTGTGAAGTTGTTGTTGAAAACCTGAAAATCAAGCAGGAACTTTTTAAAAAAATTGAAAAAATACGAAAATCTGACTGCATTGTAAGTTCAAACACTTCAGGTATCCCGTTACAAGATATTTCCAAAGGCTTTTCCAAAGAATTTAAAGAACATTTCATGGGGACTCATTTTTTTAATCCCGTGAGATATATGCACCTTTTAGAACTCATCCCCGGTGCTGACACACTTGATGAAGTCCTTGAATTTATGGCTGAATTCGGTGAAAAATATCTGGGTAAAGGTATTGTCTGGGCAAAAGACACACCAAACTTTGTTGGAAACAGAATAGGAATACAGGGAATCGGCGTTATCATGCAGGAAATGCTTAAAGAAAAAATGACAATCCCGGAGATTGATGCAATTTTTGGTCCCGGGCTTGGCCGGCCCAAAACAGCAATATTTAAAACCGTTGACCTTGTAGGTCTTGATACTGTTGACCATGTATGCAAAAACTCCTATGAACTCTGCCCTGATGATGAACAAAGAGAAACTCTTATCATGCCGGAATTTGCCTTAAAAATGGTTGAAAAAAAACTATTTGGAAATAAAACAAAGGCAGGTTTTTATAAAACCGAGTTTACTCCGGAAGGCAAACGCATAAAAAAGGTAATTAACCCTGAAACCCTTGAATATGAAGATCTTGTTCGTCCAAGTTTTCCCTGCCTTGACCTTGCAAAAAAGGAATCATCCCTGAGAAAAAAAATAAATATTGTTCTTAAGGGTGATGATAAAGGCGGTCTGTTTGCCTGGAAAATGGCAGCAAACAGCTTTCAATATGCTGCCAGCAGAATCCCTGAAATTGCAGACACTATAATTGAAATAGATAATGCCATGAAATGGGGCTATAATTTTGAAATGGGTCCCTTTGAAGTATGGGATGCCTACGGAGTTAAAGAAGCTGTCCAACGCATGGAAAAAGAGAGCCTGAAAATCCCTGAAAATGTCAAAAATATGCTTGAAAACGGCAATACCTGTTTTTACAAACTTGAAAACGGTATAAAATATTTTTATGATTTTGTCTCTTCTTCCTACAAAAAAGTACCGGCTTCTGATTCCATGCTGTCCATTGCAGCTGCCAAAGGCAATAATAAAACTGTCATGGAAAACAACTCCACAAGCCTTGTTGACATTGGAGACGATGTTTTCTGCCTTGAATTCCATACAAAAATGAATGCGATAAATGCTGAGATTGTTGATTCATTAAGTGATGCCCTTGACTATGTTGATGAAAACGGGGCAGGGCTTGTGATCGGGAATGAAGCAGGCGGAATGCCCGGAGCTTTTTCAGCAGGTGCTGATCTTGGATATATCTCAAAATTATGCCATGATAAAAAATATTCGGAGATTGATGCTTTTTTGAAAAAAGCCCAGGATGGCATTCAAAAGGCAAACTATTCTCCTTTTCCGGTTGTTGCAGCGCCCTATGGAATGACATTAGGCGGCGGATGTGAAACCTGCCTTGGAGCAGACAGGATTGTTGCCCATGCAGAGCTTTTCATGGGTCTTGTGGAAATAGGAGTGGGTCTTCTTCCTGCCGGAGGCGGCACCATGAATACATGGAAAAAATTTATAACAGCTCTGCCTGCAGGCGTTGTAAAGGATACTGACCTTGCCAAACTTTTTGTGCCGGCATTTATGAATATTGCCATGGCGCAATTTTCCATGTCAGGTGCCAAGGCAAGGGCTTTAGGCTTTCTTGGCGCAACAGACAGAATAGTTTTTAACAGGGACAACCTTGTGGGAGAAGCAAAAAAAGAAGTCTTGAAAATGGTTGATGATGCCTATGCACCTCCTGTAAAAAGACCAATCAGAGTTATGGGTAAAGGCGGGCAAGGCATGGTTAATGCCGAGCTTAATAATTTTCTCCAGGGCAAATTCATGAGTGAATATGATTCTTTTTTAGCAAAACGCATTGCATTTGTCATGAGCGGCGGAGATGTTAATTCCGGCAGTTATGTTGATGAAGATACAATATTGCAACTTGAGCGTGATGCCTTTGTTGATTTTGCAAAGGAAGAAAAAACAATTGCAAGAATAGATCACATGCTGAAAACAGGTAAACCGCTTAGAAACTAAAGGAGAAATATCATGAATAATGTATATAAAGAAGCATATATTGTACAATCCATAAGAACCCCGGGATGCAAACAAAACAGGGGTTTATTCAAAGAAACAAGACCTGAGGAGCTCTTATCCTTTATTTTAAAAACTGTTGTGGAAAAAACAAAGGGACTGACTCCTGATGATCTTGAAGATGTCATGGTGGGCTGCGCTTTTCCCGAAGCAGAACAGGGCTTGAACATCGGCAGAGTAGCTTCAAAAATGGCAGGATTTCCCGATAAAGTATCAGGAGCAACTGTTAACAGATTCTGTTCTTCCGGGCTTGAAGCCATTGCCCTTGCATCTGCCCGTGTTCAAATGGGCTGGTCAGATGTTGTTATTGGGGCAGGTATTGAATCCATGACCTTTGTTCCCATGGGAGGTAATGTTCCAAGACCCCATCCTGAATATTCTTCAACAAATCCTGAGATGTATACATCCATGGGTATTACTGCTGAAAACGTTGCCAACAGGTATAATGTTTCCAGGCAAGATCAGGACAAATTTGCAGCAGATTCCCAGAATAAAGCTGTAAAAGCACGGGATAACGGACTTTTCACAGAAATAGTCCCGACCCCTGCATATAAATATGAAAAACAACCCAATGGAACCTATAAAAAAATAGAATTTATTGTGGAGCATGATGACGGAATAAGACCATCCACACCAGAAGGTCTTGCAAAGCTCAACCCTGTATTTGCAGGCGGAGGAAGTGTTACTGCTGCAAATTCATCCCAGACAACAGATGGTGCTGCTGCTACCATTATAGTTTCCAAAGAAAAATGCGATGAGCTTAATCTTAAACCCATTGCAAAACTTGTTTCCTATGCAACAATAGGATGCAAATCCGATGAAATGGGTGTAGGTCCGCGCTATGCCATTCCAAAGGTGCTTAAACAGGCAGACATGACCATTGACCAGATTGATATATTTGAAATTAACGAAGCTTTTGCTTCCCAGGCACTATACTGCATAAGAGAGCTTGGTCTTGAAAAAAGCATGGATAAAATCAATATCCACGGCGGTGCAATTGCCCTTGGTCACCCGTTAGGATGCACTGGAGCAAAATTAACTGCCACCTGCCTTGCCAACTTAAAAGAAGTTAAAGGCAAATACGGCATAGTTTCCATGTGCATTGGCGGAGGAATGGGCGCTGCTGCAATTTTTGAAATGGTTTGATCTTAACAATACCCCTGGGTAGCTGAATAATTAAGTTCTCAGTACCCGGGGGACAGATACAAAATAAAAGTTATTGTTCTGAATTTATATAAGTTTAGAAATCATTTTTACAGCCATTATTAAAAGCAAAACAACCAGAATCTTTTTTACCACTTTAGGCTTGGTATATTTCTGCATTACAATTGTTCCAAAAGCTCCTCCAATAAAGGCAGTAATTGAACAAAACAACAAATATTGATAATTTAATTTGCCTATGCTTATATAGGCTAAAAATCCGGTAAATGAAGAAAATGGCACTACAAATGCTGTTATTGTAGCCACTTTTTTACTATTGTAGCCTTTCATTGCAAGAAGCGGCATAATAATTGAACCTCCACCGACTCCCAGCAAACCTGAAAGGGCACCTGCGAAAGAACCCACTCCTATCAGATATAATTTGTTAAACGGTTGTTCGTTATAAGTCTCTTGCTTCTTGTAAAACAACATCATTCCTGCAGAAAAAAACAAAAATAGGATGAATAAAAATATCAAAATATTTTTATCAATAAATTTACTTGAATAGGCACCTACAGGTGCCAAAAGCATAGATGCTATAATAATAGGAAATCCTGCTTTCCAATCCAAGCGTTTATTCTTTATATTATTAATAGTTGCACCTGTCATGCTCAGAGTATTAGACAGAAGAGCTATGGGCTTTATAGTTTGCAAAGGAAGCAGAGTAAACGATGAGAGAGCTGGAATCAAAGCTATTGCCGCCCCGACTCCTCCCAAAGCAAATAGAAAGCTTAATATAAAAGAAAGACCCATTGCCAATAAAAGCATATTATCCATTTTTTATCCCTGTGAAATTAAAAGATGTATAGCTTTTGTAACATCCACACAAATATTGATACCAATTATGTTGCAGCCCAACCTTAATTTCCTTGGGAACAACCAAGGCATAATTACCTTCTTTGCCATCAATAAGTTTATCAACAAATGTAAATTTTCCACATTTTGAACAAGGTTCTGCCTCAAACACACCTTTTTTCTTTTCTATTTCGACATTTTTAACTTCACCTGTTTCCAAAAAATTATCCTCACCAATAGATATTAGTTTTTCTATGAGTGGATTAGTAATATCAGGAGAAATATCTTGTGGGGGAACACCATTTTTCCTCTCTTGAACAAAAGGGCTCTTTAATGTATTTGCAAAAAAATTATTTCTTATTAATTACCGATTCAACACACTCTAAAGATTTAAGCATGCATGGGGCTTCTAATTTATAAAAAACCTGCAAGCCTTTTTTTGTTCTGGAGACCAATCCCGCATTTTTTAAAACAGTTAAATGCTTTGAAATGGTCGAAACATCAGCATCTATTAATTCATTTATTTCACAGACACATAGAGTTTCCTTTTTCAATTGATCCAATATAAACAAGCGAGTAGGATGAGCCATGGCTTTAAGAATATCAGTCTTTTTTTCGTAATCTTTTAACAATGTTTTTTTAAGTTTTACTTTCATATTTGGCAATATGACCAAATAGATTGTAGTTGTCAAGTTTTTTTTATTAATCCCATTTAAACTGGTTGGAGAATTATTGCTTTTCTCCCTATTTAGTATACAAAGCTAATTCCCCGATTTAATGACAAAATTATGACCTTTAAGGTATCGTTCAAACATAATCGAGCTTATCACAATTAAAGGTATGGATACTGCTATCCTTATAACTGAGTATTTAAACCCGAGAAAAGATGCTTCAAATATTGTCATGGGTACTCGACAGACAGCTGAGGCACCAATATAGGTAAATATTACAGCAAGCCTTGCACCTTTATTATAAAGAGAATAAGCCACTGGAAAAGCAACGTACAATCCTCCAACAGTCGTACTTGCAAGCATTATAACAAGTAAATATCCCTTGATACCTGATCTGGTTCCAAGATATTTTTCAACGGTCTTTCTTTTGATCCATACCTCAAATAAACCAATCAATATAAAAGCAGGCGGAAGAAACTTGATCATTATCATGGCAAAACCCATAAAATTTTCTCCGATTTTCTTTCCCGGCTCAAATCCGCAACTAAATGAATATGCAAGGAATACCACATATGCGCCCAGCCCAATCAATTTTAAAATTTTCTTTATTTTTTTCAAAACAATTCTCCAAAAACAATCCCCGTGGCAACAGCAACGCAAATGGCAATCATAAAACTTATTCCATTTCTCACTATTGTCACCTTTGTACCAAAATATGCTTTTTCCACCGGAAAAGTTACAATACCCACCATCATAAGTGTAGTGGTGAATGCCGAAAGAACCATATAGGTAACCCCTTTTTTCAATAATATGGCACAAAGAGGATATGCTATAAACCCGGGGATAAGAGTAATAGACCCTACCAGAGATGCCAGAATAACACCTGAAAATCTGCCATTGGTGCCAAGATATTGTATAATCATTTTTTCCGGGATTAAAAAAAGAAGTATGGAAACAAATACCATCATAACAGCGATTGCAGGAAAAATTTTTTTCATCTTTAAAAAAGCTGATTTGATTGCTTTGATTGTCTTTTCCCTGCTGAACAAAAAAGAGATGAGAACCAAGATCCCTGTTATCATATAAAGATAAATCACGTAAATAACTCCTTTCTCGACAGGCATATTAAAAATAAAATTTTAAGCCTTCTTTCCTGTTTAACGATCATACCCTGAACATGGGATGCACATATGTGCCTTGCCTACAACCCGCAGATAAACTTTTGAGACCATTTCCCCACATTGGCTGCATGGAATAAGTCCCATTATTTCCCCAAAATCATCACGCCATTCATAATCCTGAACGTCACCAATGAGTAAGACTTCAGACTCAGGAGCATCCCAGATAATATCTGCCATTTCCATGGCTTCTTCCTTTGGAATTTGAGTAGGTGGTATCCCTTGACCGCGTTTACGCATAAACAAAGACTTAGCTATCATTTCATGCCTTCCAGGCTTATAGGAGATCCTTATACTCTTTTGATTTTTTTTATCAATCAGGGTAAAGGCAAGTTTGCCCCATCCTGTTTTTTCAATATTACCTTTGCCCAGAGTGCATCCTGTTGCATACTGAACTCCATCTGCAAAACACTGTGCACCATGGTTATCACCTATTTCAAGGATACAGTGCAATTCATCTGATGAACCCGTACGGTGGACATCAAGCTTTTTTAATGCAGCAATACCTGCCTTAACACCTGCAGTACTTGCCCAACAGATATGACCATGAAACTCAAAAGCCTTTTCCAGAATTATTCTTTCTTCACTCATTTTATTTCCTCCAAAATTATTCTAAAAATTAAAATCTCCCAGATAATCCTGCAATAGCATTTTGCAACTCCGTATGAATTTTTGAACTATAGTTTCATATTTGGCAATTTAACCAAATAGTGTGTAATTGTCAAGCTGGTTTTTATTAAAAATTAAATAATTTCCGTTAATTCAATTCATATTGTGACCAATCATATCTTCCCTTGATAATGCTTGACCATGTTCTTATTTCAGTTCATTCACCACCTGGCGAACTGTATTAAGGCATCATTGTCCCTTAGGGTTCTTTACAGCGCAATTACAACCGCCTGCTTTTTTTTCAATAATGATTTTGTCCATAATTAAGGACTTGCCATTTTTAAGAAAATCTTTTTTTATATCCTCAGCTGTGTATTCGAAACAATAACATATTAAATCGGTCAAAACACTCCTCCTTTGTTTAATAGTTTACCCCATTGCCGACCGGCAATAGCGCAAGATTCAATTAGAACTGCCCCCATTTGCAACCACTTCAGCTTGCCTAATAGCTCTCCTGTGTTTCAGAAATTTTCTTATTCATATTTTTTGCCCTTGTTTCTGCCAGATCAAGATATGAGCTGACGATCAGTTCCAATTTTTTTATATATTCTTTGTTTAAATAATTTTTAGCAACACTTACGTCACTTTTAAGAATTTTCCCATGGGGAGCACTTTTCCATGTTTTAAACCCATATATATATTTTTCGCATCGGCATTATTATAAATAATTTCAGCAGCGGTTTTCCCGACTATTGCCCAATGCAGCTTGTTGTGAACTATTGCAAAAAATTGTTTTGTAATCTCAGCCTTATTGTCATAGTCTGCTGAAAGTGTATAAATATCTGTTATTTTTTGATATATTCTTCTTTCACTTAAACGGATCTCTCAAATTCGTTCAAGCATTTCATCAAAATAGTCCTGCCCGAAATGCTTAATCTGCTTAAGCCTTTCATCATCCATGGCAAAACCCTTGATAATATACTCATGCAAAATCTCGGTTGCCCATTTCCTAAACTCTATGGCTCTGTGAGAGTTTACCCTATAACCAACAGCGGTAATTGCCCGCAAATTATAATATTTTGTATTATAGGTCTTACCATCTTCAGCAGTATGTGCAAAATTTGCACATACTGAATTCTCAGACAATTCCTGATCTTTAAAAATAGCTTTTAAATGTTTGGTTATAACACTTCTGTCTTTTTCAAACAGCTCTGCCATCTTCTTTTGGGTAAGCCACAAAGTCTCATTATAAAAAAATACATCAATATTTACCTTACCGGTAGAAGTTTGGAAAATT
>CAZTEM010000071.1:0-16406 GCA_964612755.1 uncultured Desulfobacterales bacterium
CTTTATTAATTGAGACGGTCTGTAAAGGTTGGTTACAATTGGGTTGTCTATAAGACTTTTGAAGCGGGTATCTGCTCTGTTAATATTTTTTGACCGAGAATTGCTGAATCATAATAAGATAACTTGAAAGTTTTTGGAAAACTGAGTATAAAAAAGTTATGATGAGAGATTATTTAGAGAGCATTGGATGTTTTGCAATCCACTTTATTGAAAGTGTTGGCAGATTGTTTTTATTTTTTGTCCAAGGAATTTTAAATATATTTCTGCCAGGGTTTCAATTGAATAAAATTCTTGAACATGTCTGGTTCATAGGTGCAAAATCCATGCTTGTGATTATACTTACCGGTCTTTTTACAGGTATGGTGCTTGGGTTGCAGGGGTATTACACCCTTTCAAAATTTGGCTCCGAAGGCATGCTTGGTTCTGTGGTGGCATTAAGTTTGATTCGCGAGCTGGGACCGGTACTTGCAGCTTTTATGATAACTGCAAGGGCAGGATCTGCCATTGCAGCAGAGATTGGTGTGATGCGCATATCTGAACAGATAGATGCCCTTGAAACAATGGATATCAACCCTGTAAAATTTTTATTCAGCCCGAGAATTGTAGCTGCCATGATTAGTTTTCCGTTATTGACTTCTTTGTTTGATGTGGTTGGTATATTTGGAGGGTTTTTGTCAGGAGCCCTGATAACCAATGCAAATAAAGGTATATACGCACAAAAAGTTGCACAAAGTGTTCTTATGGAAGATGTTACGTCAGGTTTTATTAAATCATTTGTTTTTGGGCTTGTTGTAATAACCATATGTTGTTACCAGGGATTTTTTACTCACATAAATAATCAGGGAGAGCATGGTGCAAGAGGTGTAAGCCTTTCTACTACCAATGCAGTTGTAACTTCCTGTGTACTTGTATTGGTAGTTGATTATATTATAACGTATTTTCTTTTATAGGCTGATTTAATATGGGTATGGCTGAACCTTTTATACAATTTAAAAATGTTAAAAAAAGCTTTGATGATAATTATGTTATGCAGGGCGTTGACCTTTCCATATATAAAGGTGAAATAACAGCCATAATAGGCAAAAGCGGCTGCGGCAAATCTGTCCTTTTAAAGCATATAATCGGTCTTATGACCCAGGATTCAGGAGAAATTCTAATTTCCGGGAAAAATTTTGCAGCTTTAAATAAAAAAGAAAAAAAAAGATTCAAAAAAAAATTAAGCTATATGTTTCAAAGCAATGCTCTTTTTGATTCCATGAATATCTTTGATAATATTGCATTACCCCTTGTGGAAAATTCATCTTTTTCCAGGACAAAAATTCGGGAAAAGGTAATGGAAAGAATGAACCAGCTTGAGATCAAAGGCATTGAGAAACAATTTCCTTCAGAGGTTTCAGGTGGTATGCAAAAAAGGGTGGCTTTGGCAAGAGCATTGGTTATTGACCCTGATATTGTTCTTTTTGATGAACCAACAACAGGACTTGACCCTGTGAGAAAAAACAATGTACATCTGATGATTAAAGAATATCAGGAAAAATTTGGTTTTACTGCCATTGTGGTCAGCCATGAGATCCCTGAAGTTTTTGATATTGCCCAGAAAATTGCCATGCTGGATAAAGGAAAAATAATTTTTGAGGGAGATAAAAATATGATTATGAATTCAGATAATGAGTCTGTAAAAGCTTTTATTACAGGAAAAGAAACAGGATTAAAAGGATAGTCCAATGAAAAAAAAGAAAATAGAATTTTATGTGGGTATTTTTGTAGTCCTTGGAATTATATGCTCAGCATATCTTATTTTTACACTTGGGGAATTAAAATTTTTTAATAGCGATAAGTATCCTGTTTATGCATATTTTACTTCTGTGTCCGGTTTAAATAATGGTGCGGATATTGAAATGGCTGGGGTTGAGATTGGCGAGGTTACTTCCATATCGTTGGATAAAGAAAGATTGCTTGCCAAGGTCGAACTTTCCATAAAAAAAAATGTACAATTGTCTGATGATGTTATTGCATCGGTAAAAACAAGTGGAATCATAGGAGATAAATATATTGAACTTGCACCTGGCGGGTCTGAAACCAACCTTGAACCGGGTGGTGTTATTTATAATACAGAATCAGCTATTGATCTTGAATCTTTAGTAAGAAAATATATTTTCAATACAAATAAAACAAAAAAGGAATAAAATATGAAATTTGCCAGGAATTTAGTATTATCATTGTGTTTGTTTGTATTTGTTTTCAGCTCTTCTTTGTGCTTTGCTGAAGTTTCTTCCATGGGGTTTCTTAAGAAAAATTTTGATGAAATATTTTCTATTTTACAGGCTGACTCGTTTAAGAATAAGACTGATAAAGACCAATTGAATTTATTGTATGAAAAATTGGATTTAACTTTTGATTTTCGTTTAATATCAATGCTTGCTTTGGGTAGGAATTGGAGAAGATTTCAACCTGATCAAAAAAATGATTTCACAAAATATTTTTCAAGACTGATCACAAATGTTTATTTTGCTAAAATTAAAGGACAGGATTTAAAAAATGTAAAAGTGGATTATCAGAAAGCAGTTAAACTGAGAACCAAGTCACAACGCTCTGATGTCTACACTTTATTACACCATAATAATGTTGAAACCCCTGTTGTCTATAGAATGATCAAGCGCAAGTCAAAAGACTGGATGGTCTATGATGTATTAATAGAAGGAGTCAGCTTAATAGCAAATTACAGGGATTCATACAGGGAAAAGTCCATGGTTCCTCCTGAAAAAATAATCAATGAATTAAAGGTAAAGCTTGAAAATGAAAAATTCTAAAAGTTTTATAATAATTTGTATTGGTGTATTGCTTTTTGGTTGTTTTTCATTGGGTGTCTCTCCTGGTTGCGTATTTGCCGGTGAAGATGAAGAAATATCAGAATTAATGGGTGAATATGAAGAACAAAATGAGATAACGCAGGTGGCAGACCCATTGTATTGGTATAATTATGCCATATTTCAGTTTAATGATAAATTGTATGTCTGGTTTGTGGAGCCTGCTGCCAACGGGTATAGACATGTTGTGCCAGAGGAAATCCGTTCCTGTGTTGGTAATTTTTTTACAAATCTTTTTTTCCCTGTGCGTTTTGTCAATAATCTTTTACAAGGAGATATAAAGGGAGCTGGCACAGAGGTTAAAATTTTTTGCATTAATACTACCCTGGGCGGTCTTGGGTTTGCGAAAGTTGCCCAGGATGAGTTTAATCTTCAATCTATGGACGAAGATTTCGGGCAGACTTTGGGGAAATATCATGTTGGAGAGGGTATTTATATTGTGTGGCCTTTTCTTGGACCTTCAACATTAAGGGACTCAATTGGAATGGCAGGCGACTCTTTTTTATACCCCTTGAATTATTTGGAATCTCCTGAAGCTGTGATAGGATCAAAGGTATTATATTCAATTAATTCCACATCCTACAGGATAGGTGATTATGGGCAATTGAAAAAAGCTGCCATTGATCCGTACACAGCATTAAAAAACGGGTATATCCAGCAAAGGCAGAAGAAAATTCAGGAATAAAGCTCATCTCGTCTATGGGGTAAAAAATATTTCATCTGATGGCTGCGTATATTATCAAGGAGCTCTCCTGATAACTCAGCTACTAAAAGACCTTCTTTATTCTCTGTATATTTTGAAATCACCTTACCATCAGGACTAATTACAATTGCAATTCCGGGAAAAGATAGACCGTTTCCATTATTACCTGTCTGATTGCAGGCAGCAATATATATCCCATTATCAAAAGCTCTTGCTTTAAGATGTCGTATCCAGGATTTATATTTTTCCTTGCTTGAACCTCGGGGTGAGGCGTGGGGGATCATTATAAGGTCAGTACCTTTGACAGCCATCTGGGTTGATAATTGCGGAAAATGGGCGTCATAGCATAGCTGAATTCCAAAGTGCAAGTTTTTTGATTTAAGTTGAGCTGTTTTGATTTTATTGCCCTGGGACAGATAATGTTTTTCAGGAGGGGCAAGATGGGTCTTTTTATAAATGAAAAAAGATTTATCAGGCATTATTGCAAAATGGCTTGCATAGATTTTATTATTTTTTTCTTTATGGGCTAAGCCTGCAAGAATGGTAATTGATCTGTTTGTGGATATCGTCTGCAAGGTATTCATAAGCTTGGTGGATAATGACCTTGCAATGGACAAAATTTTTTTATCCGAAGCATATCCCGTAAGGTTCATTTCCGGAAAAAGGACTATTTGAGCGCCTTTATTACAAGCCTTGTTCGTCAAATCAATACATTTGGCAAGATTGTCTTTATACATGCCGCATATTGAATTTTGAACAGCAAGTGCAATAATTGTATCTTTCATACTTTAAACTGGGCACTTACTTTAAAAAGATGTGTTGCCGGCAGGTTCAGGATATTATTTATTCCGGTTTCTTTTGTTATTTTTTCTAAAGATCTGTTAATTATTTCATTGGATTGAGCAATAAAGGTGAACCAGATATTGTATTCATGTGCCCGTATATAATTATGAGTAACTCCGGGAAAAGAGTTGACAACCCTGGTAAATGATTCGATTTTTTCCTCAGGTACTTTTGCAGCACACAATGTGCTTTTATATCCTATTTTATCCGGGCTGAAATTGCCGCCAATACGTCGTATAATATTATTCTCTTTCATTTTTCGAATTTTTTGAATTACTATATCCGATGAAAGATTAAGAGATTGGGCTATTTTTTTAAAGGGTTCTTTATCTGTTGGAAAATTTGATTGAATTTTATTTATTATTTGTCTGTCAATGTCATCTAATGGATACATAATCAAACCATCAATAAATGTAATTAATAATAAAAAAAAGCTCTGTAATCTTACAATATGTCAGATTACAGAGCTTTAAGTTTTAATTCCAAAGGATGATATTAATTATACACATCCGGTTGGTTTTGGAAGACCTGCCATTTTACAAGCGCCTTTGCCTGGACCTGAAGGGAATAATTCATAAATATGTTTTAATTTAAATTTAGTAAGTTTTGAAAGAACTCTTACCATGGGAGCAATACCATTTTTTTCATAATAGTCTTGAAGTACAGTTATTACTTGTTTGTGCTCTTCATTTAGTTCATCAATACCTTCCTGTCCTCTTACATATTCTATCCAGTTCTCATTAAATGAACCATAATCAAGTAAGAACCCGTCTTCATCTATTTCGAATGATGCTCCATTCATTTCTACCGTCGCCATTAAAATTACCTCCTGTTAATATAAAATAAGTTACCTATCATTATTAAGACTGTCTGTCTTATATATTTCAATATCCTGGTAAATAATTTTTTACCATAAACTATGGATGGGTTATTGTCAATATAAAGTTTAACCCTTTTAGCTGTTTTTTATGAAATATTATTAATATTCCTTTGGAGTCAAATTGATCTCTTTTAAGGTAAAAACAGGACCGTCTTTACATACTAATTCTTTTCCTATGTTACATCTGCCACACATGCCAATACCGCATTTCATACGGTTTTCAAGGGACATGATAATCTGTTCGTCTGTGTATCCGAGTTTTTCCAATACAGGCTGTGTAAATTTAATCATGACCGGGGGACCGCAGACAATGGCATAAGTGTTTTTATCAGCTTTGGGTGCACATTCTTCAGTGATTGTGGGTACAAAGCCTACATGGTAATTCCAGTCAGGATCATCAGTTCCGTCAACTGTTATGTGCATGTTTATGTCATCTCTTTTTTCCCATTCATAGAGTTCATCCCTGTAAAGCAGCATTCCAGGTGATCTTGCTCCATATACAACATCAATATTTTTAAATTTTGCCCTGTTTGCAGGGTCAAGCATATAAATAATGGAAGAGCGAAGGGTGGTAAATGCAAACCCGCCTCCAATGATTAATATATTTTTGTTTTCAAGGGTGTCCCAGGGATACCAATTGCCAAGTGGACCTCTGATTCCCATTATATCCCCAATTTTCATATTATGTAGATAAGATGTTACAACACCGGTTTTAAAAACAGTAAATTTTACAAAACCTTTTTCCACAGGAGATGAAGCAATACCAATGGGGATTTCTCCTACGCCCGGAATCGAAAGTTCGGCAAATTGTCCTGCCTGGTATGAAAACTTTTTTTCATCTTCCTTGTTCAAAAATACAAATTTAAATGTTTTTAAAGATTTATCCTCTGTTGCAATTTCAATATCATCAATGCGAACCGGATAGGGTTTATAAGGATTTTCCATTTTTCCTCCTAGGAGTTCATTTGTTCACATATTTCACGAATATCAATGTTTACAGGACAATGCTGTACACATCTTCCACACCCGACGCACATGAGACCCTGATCATATTTATCAGGAAAGTATTTAAGTTTGTGCATAAATCTTTGTCTGACCCTTTGCACTTTTTCACCACGCGGATTATGCCCTGAAGCATGTTCGGTAAAAAGCCTTGACATGCATGTGTCCCAGTTTTTATATCTTATGCATTTGTTATCCTTTGTTTCATCCTGGATATCAAAACACCAGCAGGTAGGGCAGACATAGGTGCATGTTCCGCAGTTAATGCATGCAAAGGCAATATCATCCCAGAAAGGAGCGTTGTACAGCTCAAGAATGGTTTTGTCCTTTAATTTGTCATGGGATATTTTTGAGCTTATACTTTTTTCAGCAGTTTTTTTAAGTTTTTCAATGGTTAAAAGAGCATCTTTTTCATCTGCTGCATTATCAAACCCTGATTTGCTGAGAAATTTTTCTCCCTTTTTTGTTAAAACCTTTGCAAGATATGCATCTTTAACATCCACAAGAAGAACATCAAGACCTTCTTCATCAAAAGGGCCTGTGCCAACTGAAGTTGAAAAATCAAATTGTGAAGGATTGTTCACGGCAAGCCCTATAAAGGTTGTTGCTGCCATGGCATCACAAAAATAAGGGTCTTTGTATTCTTTTGTGTCAAAATTGAGCGTTAAAATCTGAAAAGCTTTTGCATCATAGGGTCTTATGCCTAAGACTGCTTTTTTTGAATAATCTGTCTCAACTCTTTTCATTATATGGTGGTCAGGCTGTGATTCATCAAGGTCAGCCGTGAGCATTTTTTCTGTCTGGGGAAAAATAACAGACTTGGGTGATAATATTGTATCAAAAGCACAAGGTCTTTCCATTTCAGGATATTGTTCTTGTCCAAGCTCTTTTATAAGATAATAATTGTTGTCTTTTACAGCCCCGAAAAGATGGTATTCTTTTCGTGATTTATCAAGCCCCTGGTGCCATTCTTTTTTATTTATTTTTATAATTTTCATACATTTGTCCTTTTTAAATTACATGATAAAATCATCTGGATCATCAGGTTGATAAGTATCAAGGGGTGGACGCTGTTTAAGATCAAGTCCTGCTTCCCAGTTAAAAAGTTCCAATGAGTCTTTATTGAGTTTTCTTGTGAAATTTCTCACCTTGATATCCATGGGGCAGGCTTCTTCACATGCGCCGCAATCAGTGCATCTTCCTGCGCAATGATAGGCTCTTAAATAATGGAAAGTTTTTATATCATCAATGTTCTGACCCTTTCCAACCCATTGGGGTCCTGATTCATCAACAAAACATGTGGGACAATAACATAAAGGACATGCATTACGGCAGGCATAACATCTTATGCAGTTTTCCGTAAGTTTATCAAAATATTGCCATTTTTCATCTGAGCTCATGGCTTCTATTTGTTTTACATCGGAAAACTCGTCTTTAATTGTTTGTTCCTCTACAAGGTCAGAAACAAGTTCATCATAAATCACAGGGTTTCTGTGGGTACAGGTCATGCAGTTTGACCTAAGATAATCTGATTTGTTCAGTTTTTCTTCTTTGGAATTTGTTTTGATTGTCAAAACATCATTGTCTTCGGAAAAATTTATTATTTCATCATCAAATTCAAGACTGATTTTTCTTTTGTCAATCATTCCTGTGCAGGGAACACCGATTATATGAAGTTGTTCTCTTTTGATCTTATTTTCAATTATGTGGGTAACAATATTGCGTGAATCGCAGCCCTTGGCAAATATGGCAATTTTGCCTTTTATATCTTTTATGCCAGGCAGATAATTTGCAAGGTTTAATCCGCAGATGCTGCTCCACATGAGTTTGTTTGTATCTTTTTCATGCCTTGCAATAAAGGGACTTGCTGCCATGGGTATTGTACCCTGCTTAAAACCGATCACGATTTCAGCTTTGCCTTGTTTTATAATATCCTTTGCAAGGTTTTGTATTTTGTCTGTATAAGTATGCATAAGCTAACCTTTATAATTATATCTTTAATTATATATTTTTTTAAGTTTTGTATTTGGTCCGAGAGCTCTTACCTTTTCAGATATTTGTTTTACAACATCCACAAACTTGGTAGCTTCTGCCGAGGAAATCCAGGAAAAATGGATTCTTTCCTTTTCAATTCCAACATGCTCAAGAAGATTACCCATAAGAGCAAATTTCCTTCTTGCATAATAATTACCATCCAGGTAATGACATTCTCCGGGATGTCAGCCGGAAACCCAGACTGCATCGGCTCCTTCCCTGAAAGCTGAAAGTATGAATTTAGGACTCATCCTGCCGGAGCAGGGTATTCTTATGACACGGATATCAGCTGGGTATTCAAGCCTGCTGACACCTGCAAGATCGGCAGCTCCATAGCTGCACCAATTGCAAAGAAAACTTACTATTTTTATATTTTTTTCTGCCATGCTTATAAATCTCCTTTATATGGCTTAACCCAGAGCAAATATCTGGGAGAAAATCTGATTAGTATCAAAGCCTCTTAAATGGATTGCTCCTGACCTGCATGAAGCAACGCAAAGTCCGCACCCTTTACAAAGAACAGGGTTTATCTGTGCTTTACCCTTTGCCCATCCTTCCTCTGCAAAATCCGGGGCAGAGTATGGACATATTGATATGCAGACACCGCATGCGCTGCATGATTGTGAATCAATTGTGGCAATGGTTCCGCTTGTAAACAGACTTTCCTTTTTTGCAAGAAGGGTTAAAGCCCTTGATGCAGATGCCTTGCCCTGGGTAATTGCCTCGTCAAGGGGCTTTGGATAATGACCTGAGCCGCATAGGAAAACACCATCGGTTGCAAACTCGGCAGGACCAAGTTTTGCATGTTTTTCCACAAAAAATCCTTCATCATTTAAAGGCACTTTATAGAAATTTGCTATTTTTTCATTATTCCTTGGTACAATTGCGGTTGCCAGGGTAAGAATATCAGCACTGATTTCTAAAGGCACGTTAAGAACATGGTCTGTTATTGTAATTTTAATCCCGTCTTTTTCAGGTTTTACAACGGGTTTGTTTTCAACATCATACCTTATAAATATAACGCCCATGTCTCTTGCTTTTTGATATAAGAGTTCTTTTTCACCATAGGTTCTTATATCTCTGTATAAAATAAATACATCAGTATCAGGCTTGCGGGATTTAAGCTCAATTGCATTTTCAACGGAATGTGTACAGCATACCCTTGAACAATAAGGTCTGTCAGGTTCCCTTGAGCCAACACATTGAATAAATACTGCTGAATTGATTGTTTTAAGTTTTGCATCATTTTGCCTGAACATGTTATCAAGATCAAGGCTTGTAATGACCCTGTCATCTTTTCCATGGGAATATTCATCCGGGTGATATGCAGTGGCACCTGTTGCAATTACGCTTATGCCGTATTCAAGGGAGAATTTTTCATTATTCTTTAAAAATTCAGACTTGAAATTGCCCACAAATCCATCAACACTTTCAATGGTGGTATTAAGATGCACAATGATTTTTTCATTTTTTTCTATTTTCGCAAGCATTTTTGCAAGCTCTTTTTGTGCATCTTCTCCCTGGGCAGTTTTATAAAGTTTTAAGGCTTCCCCGCCAAGCTCAGCATTTTTTTCAATGATATGGGTTTCATAACCCTGGGAAGCAAGACTTTGAGCTGCTGCCATTCCTGCAACACCGCCTCCGATTACAATTACCCTGTCATTGACACTGATTTTTTCTTCTTTTAAAGGTTCTGCAAGGGCGCTTTTTGCAACAGCCATTCTTACAAGATCTTTGGCTTTTTGTGTTGCAATCTCAGGAGTGCTCTTATGCACCCAGGAATTATGGTTACGTATATTTGTCATTTCAAACAAATATTTATTAAGCCCTGCATTTTTCAAAGTCTCCTGAAAAAGCGGCTCATGGGTTTTTGGAGTACAGGCTGCAACTACAATCCTGTTCAGGTTTTTTTCTTTAATAAACTCAACCATTTTATCCTGGGAATCCTGGCTGCATGCGTACAAAGGCTCAAAGGCAAATTCAACATAGGGCAGGGTCTTTGCATATTCAGTTACCTCGGGGCAATTGACCACACCATTAATATTGGT
The DNA here is from genome assembly GCA_964612755.1 of uncultured Desulfobacterales bacterium. Classification (GTDB taxonomy): domain Bacteria; phylum Desulfobacterota; class Desulfobacteria; order Desulfobacterales; family Desulfobacteraceae; genus JAIOSM01. The sequence goes on from CAZTEM010000071.1 coordinate 10,378, forward strand.
TCCACAGTCGCAAATAAAAACCCCGATTCTTGGTCTGTCACCTGTGACATTTGTTTCAGGGATTGCTTCGGGTTTTTTGGTTAAGGTGTTTCTTGCATCGCTCAAGGAATCACCGGCAGCAGAAGCTGCAGCACCAGCGTCAAGAACAGATTCCGGAATATCTTTTGGGCTGTTAAATACACCTGAAACATAGATACCGTCTCTTGAACTTGATACAGGATCAAAGGTCGGGGTTTTACAAAATCCATTCTGGCTGATCTGGATTCCGAGTTTTTCTGCAAGCTCTTTTGTTTCTTTGGAAATTTCAAGTCCCACAGACAAGACAATCATGTCATAAATTTCCGATTGCCTTTGACCAAAATCATCAACATATTCAATTTTTAAGTCATGGGAGCCTGGAACTTCTGTAACAGTATGAACCCGTGATCTTATAAAGTTAATTCCATGTTTGTTTTTTGCAGTTTCATAATATTTTTCAAATTCCTTGCCAGGAGTTCTCATGTCCATATAAAAAATGGAACAGTCAAGATCATCACCTGCATGCTCTTTTGCAATTATTGCTTCTTTTAGGGCATACATGCAGCATACAGAACTGCAATGGGCATTATCGCATTTATTGACATCTCTGGATCCAACACATTGGAACCATGCAATTTTTTTAGGATCTTTTTGCTGCTCTGCAAGCAGTTTGTCTGCTTTCTTTTTTGGTTTTGCAGGAACCTTGGGCAGGGTTGTTATATGACCCCCGGTAGGACCTGTTGCAGATAGAATTCTTTCAAATTCCATGGAAGTTACAACATTGTGATAATTTGAGTATTGATAATTATCAAGACCTGAAGGATCAAAGGGTTTAAAACCCGGAGCAAAAATAATTGATCCTGCTTTAATGGTTTCTCTGCTTTCAGTTTGAGTGTAGTCCACAGCATTGGCAGGACAGACTTCTTCACAACTTCCACATTTGTCCTTTGTAAGTTTAAGACAAATATCAGGGTCGATTCTGAATTTCAGAGGCACAGCCTGGGGATATTCAACATAAATGGCTTTTCTTGGAGTAAGCCCCATATTATAGCCATCATCGGTTTTTCCAGGGCATTTTTTTGCACACTCCCCGCATCCCACGCATAAGTCCACGTTTACATATCTTGGCTGTTTTAATACTTCAACTTCAAAATTACCTTTTTCCCCTTTAACATCAATGATTTCAGTGAGTGTTAAAAGTTCAATATTTAAATGCCGGCCGACCTCGACCAGTGTTGGAGCAATGATTCACATTGCACAATCATTGGTGGGAAAGGTTTTATCAAGTTGTGCCATGACTCCTCCAATGGAAGGGCCTTTTTCAACTAAATAGACATAGTAACCTGAGTTGGCTAGATCAAGAGCAGAAAGCATACCGGAAATTCCACCACCGATTACAACCACAGATCCTGTTACATTGTTGTTCATAGAATTTATCTCCTGTCTGGCTTAAATAAAGAATATAAAAAATACCAGTTTTAACTAATAGCAAAAAAAAATTTTTTAGACAACATGAAAATAATAAATAACAAGGTTAACGTATGTAAATATCCTTATCCTTTAATAATGACAGCAGCTCGTCAGCTGACATTTTGCCTGCCATGTCGCTGCCTGTAAGCAGACTGTCTGCAAGGTCACGTTTTTCTTTGTGAAGGGCAATAATTTTTTCTTCAATGGTGTTTTTAGCCACAAGACGATAAACTGTTACGGGGCGGGTCTGACCTATTCGGTGGGCACGATCCGAAGCCTGGTCTTCCACTGCTGGATTCCACCAGGGATCCATATGAATAACATAATCAGCTGCAGTAAGATTTAAACCAAAACCGCCTGCTTTCAGACTTATTAAAAAGATATCTCCCATACCGTTTTGAAAAGCATTGATGCGTTTTTTTCTTTTTTGTGCTGATGTTGATCCGTCCAGATATTGGTAGCTTATGTTTTTTTTATCCAATAATCTTCTCAAAATGCTGAGATGTCTGACAAACTGGCTGAAAACAAGGACTTTATGCTTGTTTTCCAATAATTCATCAATCATATTTTCAAAAATTTTGAGTTTTGAACTTTCAATATCAGTATCAGGGAGAATAAGTGCAGGATTACAGCATAGCTGGCGCAGCCGGGTTAATTGTGCAAGTATCCTTAAATGTTTTTGCCCCGGCTTATCATCAGCTGTTTCAATCTCTTTTAAAGCCCGCAAACGCTGAGCCTCATATAACAATGCCTCGTCTTTACTCATTTCAACTTCCAGGGTAACCTGAGTTTTCTCAGGAAGTTCTTTTAACACATCGGTTTTTAATCTTCTGAGAATAAAAGGCTGAATTAGTTTCCTTAATCTGCGGGAAGCTTTTTTATCATGATTCTGCTCAATGGGTATAATAAAATTATTTTTAAAATTCTGGATGGAACCAAGAAGTCCGGGGTTTAAAAAATTAAAAAGTGTCCATAATTCATATAAATGATTTTCCACAGGAGTTCCTGTAGTTATTATACGAAATTTTGCTTTTAATTTCATGGCTGCCCTGGAACGTTTGGTTTTCATGTTTTTTATTGCCTGGGCCTCATCAAGGACAATGGTCTGCCAGTCTACACCGGAAAGTTTCTCTTCTTCTGTCTGCAAAAGACCATAGCTTGCAATGACAAGATCAAAAGGCTTAAGATCGTCCAGAAAAATCTGGCGGTCTCCTGGTCCAAATACAAGGGGATTAAGCGTGGGCGTAAAAACACGACATTCTTCTACCCAATTTGCCATTACTGACAATGGAGCAATCACAAGGGAAGGTCCCTTGGCTGCATAAATCAAACTAGCTGCAAGGGCCTGAACAGTTTTTCCAATACCCATATCATCTGCAAGGCAAGCCCCTACGTTCCATTGGGCAAGTTTTGAAAGCCAGTAAAACCCTGTTTTCTGGTAATCTCTTAAATTTGCCTGTAAGGTTCCGGGGATTTCCATATGGGATATATTTTTAAGTTTTTTACAATGCTGCTTCCAGGCTTTGTCACTTTTTAAAAATCCTGCATTATCTATTAATTCTTCAATGGCAGGAACAGCAAGAGGAGAAAATTTAAGTCCCTTTTTCTCTGGTGTTGAATAAACTCTCAGTTCTTCAAGCCGTTCTTTAAGGGTTTTGGTAATTGCAAGGAAGGTTCCGTCATCCAGATTAATAAAACGTCCCGGAGAATTTTCAAGAAGACCCATGAGTTTTTCAAGATCAAGAGCTGTCTTTTTATCAATTTTTAATTCGCCATTGATTTCAAACCAATTTTGTTTCTTATTTATACTAAGGCTTAAATCATTGAAAATGGCTGTGGATCTAACCTTGAATTTTTCACCCCTGGGCCATGACATGACAAGGTCTTTTTTATGATTTTTCATTTCCAGCAGCAATTCCAGTGCATTTTCAGGATCTCCTACAAGCCACTGGCTGTCGACTTCTTCAAGAAGATTAAGACTAGGGCACTCTTTAATAACCTGTTCTGCAAGTTTTTTTTCATGATCAAGGTCTCGAATTGCCTGTACCCTTTCCTCTTTGATCTTGGCAAAAACGTTTTTTCCACCTTTGCCGGGTCTGAAATAAGAACCGGTATCAACAAAGGGCCTTACCAGGAATTCAACACTAATCCCCTCCTGCCACGGCATTATATGAACATTGGGAGTTGGATCCGCTTTAATGGTTTTACTGGTTTTATCTTTTTTGACAGCAAGGTCTGAATTGATTGTTACCATGGGTGCAAGATCAGCCACCATATCCATTACCTTTTTTTCAGTTTTTTTGGGAAATACAAGTCCTTTTTCACCTAAAAATTCAGCCAGTGCTGTCTGACCCTTGGAAAACCGAATAAATTTAAATCTTAACCCGGTCTCCCTGATTACAACCACATCATCACTATAATCACTCTGACAACAATCCATGCAAAGTTTAATTTTATTATTTTTAACACTCAGTCTCAGTTCAGGCTCGCCTTCCACAAGTTCCACCGGGTCTGAAAGGGAATTTTCGCAAAAAATATAAGGATGACCTGCAAGTGCTGGCAATGTTCTGGAAAAATCAAAAAAATAATCACTGTTTGAATAATAATAGTTCATATTATAAATATTTGAAATGGTTTTGCAAATTTCTCGATCCTGGTTTGAAAGCCCTTCCATAGTTTCATAATTATGATACAGGTTCTTTAACGCAATAGCTCTTCCCTTGGTCCATGTGTTTTTTTTAGTCAATTTTTGAATGCGGGGTCTGATATCATATGTTTTATCAAAATCATCATAGTCTAAAATCCAGATAAGGCGCTGGCTGTCAGAACCGGGTATATCGTTTTGACTTTGTTTTGAGAGATTAAACTGCTTTATAAGATTGGTAAGACCAATTAATTGTTTTTCCCATTGAGGAAGGGGTCGGACAATATCCGTAATGGTCCGGGTCAAGCATTGTTTATGTATCTTTTCCGAACGTTCTTTGTTTGCCTTTACATTTTTCCCAAGCTGTGCAAGCAATGCACAGGCTTCTGCTTCTATCCATAAAAAGCCTGACTTTGCTGCCTTTTTTTTGATACTATCAAGTTTGTCAATGACCAATTTTGTTTTTTCCAGATCAAACCAAGATAGGATAAGGATGGTAAAGAAAATGTCAAAATTGTTATGGGAGGTATATGATAAATTCGGAGTAAATTGTTCATACGTAGGCAGTCCAAGTTTTTCTTTAAATATAAAGTCTAGATCATAACAAGATAATATTGGTATCTCCATTAAATTTGATGCGGCATCTATAAATTTTAAGGCATCAGTATAGTCGGCAATATTATTGCTTTTCAACAAAGAAAATAAAAAAAACATGCCCGAAGTTCCAGGCAAAAAAATATTTCTTTTCCTTGTTTCCTTTTTATATAAAGCCAGAGCCTTTCTAAAATGATTTAAGGCAGACTCATTATCATCACAAATAAACATACGCTGCCCTTTTTGTGCCTCAAGCTGCCAGCATGGTCTGTTTTCCATTTCATGTATAAATTTTTCATGAGTATCCATTCTGCCCTGGAACAAATATGACTCTGTGATTGTATAGTTTAGTTCATGATCAAACTCCAAAGGAAAAAACGGTCTTATATATGTCAATATATCTGTAACAGATTCAAGTTTGTTCAAGGCTTCCTCGATCATTAAGACTGCAGTAGTCATGCTTGTTTCACGATCAAGTGTGTCAAACAAATTGCTTGGAAAAGGGTGATTGAATATTTTCAAAAGAGAAGCGTCGTAAACAGGCTCACGCCTGCCCTGGTACATTGCTAATTCGCGGATTGCCTTTATGGTAAAATGTTTGCCCTTACAATAAACAGCAATCTGAATAGCTCTATAAACATCTTTTTTGGAGCGCATGTTATAAGGACCATATTGAAAATAGCCTGAAGCGGGATTAGTTATAGCCAAAAGTATTTTTGCAAATTGATTATGCAATGCTGCATCCATGGCAGCATAAAATAATAATCTTTCAGGGCAGGTAAGTCCTTTTCCATTATCATTAATAATAAGCCCCATTTTTTTAAGATCAGACAGATGAATATCTATGATTTTTTTGGTTACAGGTTTATCAAATTCATCGCATATTCCAGTATCGTTTAAATATTTTCTTATATTATTTTGAGAAACAGGGTTTATATTAACTCCCATGATTTTAACAATACACTTTGGAATAGGGAAAAGATCGTTATAGGCTTTGATTAATTTGTCATCTTTTTCTATCTGGTGTTCCATTCTTAATCCTGCGTATATATATGTATATTTCGAGTCAAAGGTATACCAGTGTATTAATTAAAAAGCATACCAATTAAAAAAATATATAGAAATTCTCGGTAAATCATTTTCATTAAAAGAATTTGATTTTAAACCGATGGTCTCAAATTCATACAATTATGTGTATACTTTTCACTTGAAATATACAAGAAATTTTGTAAACTTGCTTATTATAATCTCAACTTTCGGAGGAGTAAAATCAACTCCAGCCAGCTGCCAGTTTTAGCTTTGG
>CAZTEM010000072.1:0-16298 GCA_964612755.1 uncultured Desulfobacterales bacterium
ATTTTTCTTTTTAATCTCTATCCACCTATCCAGCCTCTTTTTCACTACCCCTTCATACCCTCGATCAGTTGGGCAATAGAACCTCTCGCCTGACAACTCATCCGGCATATATTCCTGAAAAACATACCCGCCTTTATAATCATGGGCATATTTATATCCTTTTCCATAGCCCATATCTTTCATTAAACCTGTGGGAGCATTCCTGATATGCATTGGTACAGGCAGGTATCCTGTTTTTTTTATTATGGATTTCAAGTTTTTTTCAGCTTTATACACAGCATTACTCTTGGGAGCCGTTGCAAGGTAAATAGCTGCCTGGAATAATGCTGCATCACCTTCGGGATGTCCCAGAAACCTGAACGCTTCCATGGCATTTAAAGCAACAGTAAGAGCGCCAGGATCTGCAATACCAATATCCTCGGTTGCAAACCTCACCATTCTCCTTAAAATATACAGGGGATCTTCGCCGCCTTCCAGCATTCTTGCAAGCCAATATATTGCAGCATCAGGATCACTGCCCCTTAAGCTCTTATGCAGGGCAGAGATCAGATTAAAATGTTCTTCTCCTGACTTATCATACCTTATTGCTTTTTTTTGAAGACAGGATTCAACATCATCAATTCCCACTGAACCTTGTTGGGAACAATGCATGGCAATGGTTTCAAGATTTGACAATGCCACTCTTGCATCACCTTCTGATATATCTGCAATATGATCAAAAGCCTCATCGGAAAAACTTAAATTAAATTTACCAAGCCCTTTTTCCTTATCATTCAGTGCTGCAACCAATATCTTTTTAATGCTGTTTTTATCAAGGGGTTTTAAACTTAATACTCTGCATCGTGAAACAAGGGCAGGTATGACTTCAAAGGACGGATTTTCAGTTGTGGCACCAATAAGGGTTATAACACCGTTTTCAACATGGTGTAAAAATGCATCCTGCTGTGCTTTATTAAATCTGTGGATTTCATCCACAAAAAGAATAGTTCTCTTTTTATATAATTCTCTTTTTTCTTCAGCATCCTTTATAATCTGTCTTACATCTTTGACACTTGATAATACCGCTGAAATATGAACAAATTCAGCCTTAGTCTCGTTTGCAATAATCGTTGCAATGGTTGTTTTCCCGCAGCCGGGAGGTCCCCACAAAATAATTGAAAAAAGATTATCATTTTCTACTGCCCTTTGGAGAAGCTCCCCTTTTTTTGTAATATGCTCCTGACCTGCCAGTTGATCCAGTGTTTTCGGACGTATTCTGTCTGCAAGGGGGGAATTTAAATCCATTGCTTTTACATTTGCTTTAAAAAGGTTCAATTACTTTGATTCTCTTTGCTTTTTCCTAAGGCATTGTTTATGTCTGTTTTTCCGCCTTTTGTTTTCTGTTCTTTTTTTCTGCTGATTACGTTTTTCAACTAATTTTGAAGTCGGCTTTGTAAAATTATTATTGACAAATTCTCGCTTGGAGCGTTCCCTGAAATATAATTTCAAGGGTGTTTTCCCAAGTTCTGAAATTTCTCGTATCTGATTTAACAAATATCTTTTATAGGAAAAATGTACTGCATCAGGATGATTTACAAAACATACAAAACAAGGAGGACAAATAGAGACCTGGGCAGAATAAAAGAACTTAAGCCTTTTGCCTTTATGCATTGACGGTTCAACCCTTAATACTGCGTCTGCGATTATCCTGTTTAAAAGCCCTGTGTTTATTCTGTATGAATACTCTTGGTATATTTCCTCAACCATTTTAAAAATTTTATGGGTTCTAAGTCCTGTTAAAGCAGAAATCGTTATGGCAGGAGCATAGGATAAAAACTTGGCTTTGTATCTTAAATCATCAAGAAACTTTTTCTGATTTTTATCCTCTTTTGCCAGCAGGTCCCATTTATTTAATATAAAAAGAACTCCGCAACCTTTTTCTTCCGCATATCCTGCAATAGTTATGTCCTGATCTGTTACCCCTTCTTCCACATCAATTAAGATAAGTGCCACATCACAATCATCCATGCTCTGCAATGATTTAATTATAGAAAATTTCTCAATTTTCTGTTTAACTTTACCTTTTCGCCTTATTCCAGCTGTATCAACCAGAGAAAATATCTTATCATTATATTCAATACTGAGTTCAACAGAATCTCGTGTGGTGCCTGCAAGCTTGTTCACGATTACTCTTTTCTCGCCAAAAAGTCTGTTGACAAGAGAAGATTTCCCAACATTCGGTCTTCCAACCACTGCAATTTTTATGATCTTATCCTCAATCTCTTCCATGGCAGATTCTCCGGGTAGTATTTTTACCATATCATCCAGAAAATCACCGATTCCAATGCCATGCTCTGCTGAAACAGGATAGAATCTGTCTATGCCCAGAGAATAGAACTCATATAATTCATCTTTTTTCTTTTCGCTTTCTGTTTTATTAATAAGATAAAATATAGGCTTGGAAGCTTTTCTCAATTGTATTGCAAGTTCTCTGTCATAGGGAGTAAGCCCTTCTTTTCCATCCATGATAAAAACAAGGATATCTGCCTGCATCACCACTATATCAAGTTGTTCTTTTATATCAGCTGCAAAATAATCACTGTCTGAACTTAAAAATCCCCCGGTATCAACAAGGGTGAAATCAATATCATCCCAGGAGGCGTCCCCATATTTTCTATCCCTGGTAACTCCGGGCATATCATCTACCAATGCTTGTCTCGAACCTGTGAGCCTGTTAAAAAATGTTGATTTTCCAACATTAGGACGTCCAAGAAGTGCAACAACAGGTTTCATTACTTAAATCCTCCAAAACCTTAAAAACATTATATATATTATCAATTAATTAAAATTCTATATTTAATATATTTATACAACATATGAGTATATATATAAAGATGTATACAAACTCAGATGCAAAAACTATTTTATGCTTGACATGGTGAGACATAGTTAGTAATTAAAAATTAACTAAATTTTATTTATAATGTTTTGTTTTCAGGAGTACAGATTATGATAAAAAAAATATTTCCAAAAATTGAGAGTCTGGATAATAAAAAAAATGCAGAACTTCGCACAAATATGCTCAATAGAAATCGTGCAATTCAAAAAGAATACGCCCTTGCAGAAAAGCAGTCCCAGGAAGATATGAAAAGATTAAAAAAGCAAGAAATTGCTGCAATGAAAAGAATCAAACAAACCTGTAAAAAGGAAAAGAACCTTATTTCTTATTATAACCAATTTTCCTGTTAGGATGCAAAATGCAAAATATAGCATATGACAGACTATTGTAAATATCACCCTACCCAGCCTGCAGATTGGAGTTGTGATTCATGCCATAATCAATTCTGTAATAATTGTGCAAAAGAAAGACCTACAACTGTTAATGGTCTTTCAACAGGGACCATGCATGTATGTCCTGATTGTAATATGGAACTTAAATGGGTTGGAGCATCAAACCTTATTAAGCCTTTTTGGACAAGACTTTCAAAAATATTTTTGTACCCCTTTGCTCCAAATCCTTTAATTCTATCCTTAATTTTATCTTTAGGAGCCTGCTTTTTATACTGGATTCCCTTTGTAAACTTTATATTATCCGCAGTCCTGATAAAATATGCATTTTCCATATTGAACACAACCATGAACGGGAATCTTAACCCGCCAGACATTGATCAATTATTTACCACAGATGATTTTGCTCCTGTTATTAAACAATGGGGGATGTACATATTTATCGGCGGTCTGGGTTATTTTATATTCACCAGATTGGGACTGATTTCAGGTATTATCTATACAATTGTCATAAGTTATTCCCTGCCGTCTATTATAATGCTCCTTGCGACTTCAGAAAGACTGGACCATGCTCTGAACCCTGTAATGTTCTTAGGTTTTGCATATAAAATTGGAAAAGGATATCTGATAATGTGGATTTTTCTTTTCTTGTTACTCTCTGCTCCCGGTGCTCTTGGATATTATATAATAAAATACCTGCCTGGATTTTCCCATAAGTTTCTGATCACCTTTGCTGAAAATATGTATACATTTATAACATATCATTTAATGGGCTATGTTATTTTACAATATCATGAAAATATTGGTCACGAAATCAGTTATGAGAATTTTAAAGAAAATACAACAAGCGGATTAAACAACTATAAAAATCAACAGCCCCTGGCTCAGGAAGCAAAAATCCCCATAGATGAACAAAGTGAGATTACAGGTCAGGTAGAGCTTTTAGCACGGGAAGGCAAACTTGATCAAGCAATTGCCTATATAAAAGAGACTACTGCTGAAAAAGGTATCTCAAGTGTTATTCTGTTGGAAAGGTATTATAATTTATTAAAAATCAAAAAACAAACTTCAGACATGGTTGATCAGGGAAATATATTATTACCAAAATTCATAAAAGCCAATAACAAAAAAAAAGCCTGCCAGGTTTTTATTGATTGTGCTTCTGCTGACAAACTTTTCAAACCAACATCCAGAGATTTGCTAAAACTTGGTTCCTGGTTAAAGCAATCCAATAAAATTAAGGCATCAATCAATGCTTACTCAAGACTTATCAAATTTTATCCTGATAATAATCTTGTGCCAAAAACCTATTTAATTCTTGCTAAAATCTATCATGAAAACATGGAAAACAAACCCCAGTCAAAGGCTATTATCAATACCATTTTAAAAAAATTTCCAAATCATGATATTGCTTCCCATGCAAAACAATATTTACAACAAATTGGATAATAATCAAATACTTTCAGGAAACCTGTCTGATATTTCGTGCTTCATTGGATTGAGAATATTTAGCACATAAAATTTTCTTATAATATTTGTATTTCTTAAAATCTTCATCTTTTTTAAATGCCAGCGCCAACTTAAAAACAGCATCAGGCAATTGCTGCATATCAGGTCTTTTCTTTAAAAAGAAATTTAATATTTTTTCTGCTTTTTCAGTTTTCCCCAATATTGAAAATATGGCGCACAATTTTATGAACAATGGTGCAGGCAACCTTGGACCTTTTACAAGTTTAAGATATTCACAATATATATTATAGGTCAATTTATAATCCTTGGAATTTTTGCTCAACAAATTAAGAATTTTTTTTGTTGTTAAATGAAATTGTTTTGAATCAGGATTTGCTTTTACAGTTTTAAAAAGCTGTTCAAGGATAATCGTATCTTCAGGAGACTCTTTATATGCATGCTCAAGGATCTCTATTGCCTTATCAAACTCAAGTCTTCCAGAGCATTCCATAGCCTGTTCCAGGTATTGGGGCGTTTTGCTTATTTTTTTCTCAGTTAAGGCATCATAATTAATCAGTTTAAACACTTTAGCATTCAGATATCCCAACAATGCCCCTCCTAAAAATCCGCCCACATGTGCCATATATGCTGTGCTTGATACTTCACTATAATGATAAAACGACCATAATTCCTTGCCAATCCATATGGGAAGAAGAAGTATTGCAGGAACTCGTAAATAATTAAAATAAAATCCAACAGAATAAAAAACTTTAACCTTTTTCATTCCATATAATGTGGTGATAATACCCATGAGCCCTGAGATAGCCCCGGAAGCTCCGACTAGGGGGCGTATACTGTGAAGATTAAAAAGCCAGAAAAAACATACTGATACAATACCTGCCACAATATATGCTGGAAAATAATATTGTCTTTTTGAGCCTGACTCCACAAGACATCCTGCAATCCATAAAAAAATCATATTCCCGAATAAATGACCAAAGCCACCATGAAGAAACATATGTGAAAAAAATGTAAAGGGTCTGTGATAGCCGGGTTTAAACCCATATTGCCAGGAAACAATATCAGCTTTTAATGATTCATAATTTTCTCTTAATTCTTTCCAGGAATAATAATTATCGTTATTTTTTAATATTATTTCATCATTATGTAGTTTGTCTAAAAAATTTTTATTATTTTCTATTTTTGCATACAGACCATACATCTGCTGCAATTCTTTTTTAGACAATTTAGAATGATTAAAATTTTTTAATATTTTGGGATTCCCGGCTTTCTGATTTTTTAAATTTATATATTCCTGATATTTTGGAATTTCAATTTCTGCAAGACCAGACTCAAAATAATAGTTGACTGCCTTATGATAATTTTCATTATCATTTAATTGAAAACTAAAAAAAATAAATATATTTGCAAGGATTAAAAAAATAGTAATATAAGGAGGATTTTTCCAGGAAATCTTTTCTGCTAATGGCATAACCAGCATATTTTTTCCCTTTTCAATAGGAAACAAATTTAGAAGAGTAATATACAAAAAAAGGGTGTAATCACCCTGTTATTTATATTGGCGTCCCCAAGGGGATTTGAACCCCTGTCGCCGCCGTGAAAGGGCGGTGTCCTGGACCAGGCTAGACGATGGGGACGCATTTTTATGTTTTTTTGGTGGGTCGTACTGGGCTCGAACCAGTGACTCTCTCCTTAAAAGGGAGATACTCTACCGACTGAGTTAACGACCCTTAACCGTTAAAAACAAGACGTATTTATAGTTGATTAATTTGTTTTTGTCAACAGGTTTTTAAGATATAACCTTATTTTTTCCAAAACTCAGGTACAAAAAGAATGATCATCGTATAAATTTCCAACCGGCCAAGAAGCATACACCATAATAACAACCACTTAGCAAGATCCGGGAGATGGGCAAAATTTTCCGTTGGTCCTACGCTTCCAAATCCAGGACCTATATTACCGATACATGCTGCCACAGCACCAAAGGATGTCATCATATCAACTCCCATCATCCCAAGAAGTATACTGCTGACAACAAACAAACCCAAATATAATACAATAAAGCCCATAATACTTCTTAAAACATCATCTGTAACAACATTTGAATTAATTTTAATCTGGGCAATACTTCTGGGATGAATAAGCTTAAAAATCTCCCTGTAACAATATTTAAACCCTACAATAATTCTAGAACATTTTATTCCACCGCCAGTGGAACCAGCTGATGCCCCTATGAACATACAAACAAAAAGAAGTATCTGGCTAAGCCCTGGAAACAGCTCATAATCAGCTGTAGCATATCCAGTTGTTGTAACTATGGAAGATACCTGAAAAATAGCAAACCTGAATGCTTTTTCAATAGTGTCATATACAGAACCATATGTATCAAACACAACAAGAGACGTGAATAAAATTACAAGTATCATGAAAAAGCGAAACTCTGTATCTTTCCAGAATGCAAGAGGCTTACCCCTTAAGAGTTGATAATAAAGAGAGAAATTAATCCCTGCAAGCAACATAAAAAAAGAAATCACATAATCAAAATATGCACTGTCATAAAAAGCAACAGATGTATTTTTAGGTGAAAAACCTCCTGTGGGCAGAGTGGTAAAGGCATGGGAAATTGAATCATATAAGTTCATACCTCCACCCATGAGAAAAATTATTTCAAGAATAGTGATCCCTGCGTAAACTGCCCATAGTATTTTTGCAGAATCTGCAAGTCTGGGTGTGAGTTTGTCAGGCACTGGGCTTGGCACTTCAGCTTTATATAATTGCATGCCCCCCACTCCGAGAAAAGGAAGGATAGCAAGGGTTAAAACAATAATACCCATACCGCCAAGCCATTGAATAAAGCTGCGCCACATTAAAATACTTAAAGGGACAGATTCAATATTGGTCATTACTGATGATCCAGTGGTTGTAAATCCGGAAACAGATTCGAAAAATGCATCGGTAAAAGATACAAATGTATCTCCCATAAAAAAAGGAAGTGCGCCAAACATTCCCACAGCTGTCCAGCCCAATGCCACAATTGCTATACCTTCCCGCTGGCTTAGAAAATCAATATCAGATTTTCTTCCGACAAAAATCAAACCCAGACCAAATATAAGAGTAATTATAATTGATTCAACAATGGGAATAAATTGATCATCATTATAATGAAAGCTTAAAACTAAGGGCAGTGTCATGGTAAAACATAAAAAAATCAACAAGACACCAATGGTTTTTGCAATATAATGCCAACGCATTTAAAAAAATTCCAGTTTAACAGTAAGCAGTTTTTCAAGTTTTGGGATATCTTCTTTTTTTGAAAAAATAATAACTCTGTCATCAGGTTCTACAACACTTTCTCCTGACGGGATTATTATCTCGTCATCCCTTATTATACATATTAGGATAGAGCCTTTTGGAAAATTGATCTTTCTCAAAGGTTTTTTTGTAATACCGGAGGTTTTCAAGGCAACAGCTTCAATAAATTCCGCACCTTCGCCAAATACTGACACAGCAGATAATACCTTGCCCTTCCTGATATCTCTAAGAATTGATCTTGCGGCTGACAATCTTGGGCTTACAACCTTATCAAGCCCGATTGTTTTCATCAGAGGGAAATAATTTGTTTTACTGATTTTTGTTATTGTGCTTTTAGCACCCATTTCTTTTGCTAAAAGAGAGACAAGAATATTTGTCTCATCAATATTTGTTGTGGCAACAACCACATCTATATCACTCACATTCTCTTCTAAAAAAAGGTTCTTTTCAGAAGCGTCACCATGCAAAATAATTGTTTTTTCAGTTTGCTCAGCAAGTTTTTCACAACGTTTTAAATCCGAATCAACTATTTTGGTATTGATTGATTCTTTTTCCAATAATTTTGCAAGCCTTAAGCCGATGCGCCCGCCACCGACAACAAGCACGCTTTTTAACGGTTGTATTTTTTTTCCGAACAATTCAATAGTAGCATTAAGCTTTTCAGTCTCGCTGATAAAATAAACAAGATCCTTTGGCACAATCTTGTCATCACCTTTGGGTACAATTATTTTATCCCCTCTTATTATGGCTGAGATTAATGGTCGTGCACTGCCAAACATGGCAGGAAAATCCATAAGACGTATATTGGCAATGGGGGATTTATCATCGATGCGCAAGCCTACAAACTTAACTTTCCCATCTGCAAAACTGCCTATATCAACGGCATCAGGAACACTCATAAGCCTGCGGATTGTGTTTACAACAGCAATTTCAGGATTTATAATCGTATCAATATATGGAGCATCATTTTTAAAATTATCATGGTAATCATCATAATCTGCACTTCTAATCCTGGCAAATTTCTTGGTAGTAGGGGAAATCATATTAGCCACAAGGCATGAAATAAGATTTGCCTCATCGCTATTGGTGACAGCCAGCAGAATTTCAGCTTCTTTTATTCCGGCTTCCAGCAGCACGCCAGGACTGCTCCCTGAAGCGACCATAACCTGGACATCAAGGTCGTCTGCAAGACGTTTTACAGCAACAGGGTCTTTATCTATTACAATTACCTTTTTATTTTCCGAAGATAATTTGCTGGCAATATTAAACCCTACTTCTCCGGCACCCACTATAATTATTTTCAAAACCAGCTCCTGTTAAACTTCAAATTGAACTTTTAAATTACTATATCAAAAAGGTGGTGTCAATCATGGGGTAATCAATAATTTTTGCAAGGTTTTGCTCAATATTTTTAAATACGCTTTGCCAGTCGTGGGGAGCAGGTTGCCTGAACAGCTTCATATCAGGGTACCATGGAGTATCTTCTCTTTTTTTCATCCATCTCCAGTCAGGTAAAAATGGAATAAGTGTCCAGACACTTTTTCCAAGCCCTCCTGCGAGGTGGACAATTGCAGTATCAACCGATATAACAAGATCAAGATTATCAATTATAGCTGCGGTATCTGCAAAATCTTCAATTTCATCACCCATATCTTTATAAAAGATAAGGTTTGGATCAATATCTGTCCATTTTTCCTGTTTTTCTTTTTGCAAAGAAATCAATTTTACATTTTTAATCTTTGCTATACCTGAGAACAAACTCAAATGCACAGATCTATTTGTATCATTTTTATGTTGAGGATGACCTGACCATGTTATACCTATTTTAAAACAATCATCCATTGCAAGCCTCTTTTTCCAGATGGATGAACGATGAGTATCTGCTCTTAAATACGGAATATCAGCAGGGATAGTATTAATATCAATCTTAAAAAGATTTGGCAGGGATAACAAAGGAACATGATAATCAAATCGATCTGCTTTTCTTGTGTCCACACCTTTGATACCTGCCCATAACCTGTCAAAAAGCTCCTTGGAGTCAAGGACAAGTCTTAAAAGAGAAGGCAATACTTCAAAAATCACTATTGCACCCTGTTTCTTTAGAAGCGGTAAAAACCGGATAAATTGAAGAGTATCTCCTAAGCCCTGCTCTTCATAGACAAATATTGTTTTACCATTCAAATTTTGTCCCTGCCATTTTTGCCCGGCATCGATCTTTCTTACCAGGGCATTTTGTCTTTTCCAGCGCAATTCATAACCCTGCCATCCATTAACAAAATCTCCCCTGGTAAGTTGCAAAAGAGACTTATTCCAGCCCGGTTCTACAAAATCAGGAGCTATTTTCAATGCCTTATTATAATGGTCAAGGGCAAGATCTTCCTTTCCAAGATGTTCAAAAACCTTACCAATATTATTATGGGCTTCTGCATAGTCAGGGTTCAATTTAATTGCCCTTTGAAGACTGTCAGCAGCTTTCTTAAATTCTCCTGTTTTTGTCCATGCCACCCCAAGATTTGAAAAAGCCTGAATATGATTTTTATCAAGTTCAATACATTTTTCATACAAACCAATTGCTTGTTTATATTTATTTTCCGATTGACAAACATTGCCAAGGTTTACATAACAGGCAGGATTGCCCGGTGACAATTCCATGGCTTTTTCCATATATATTCTTGCAATATCCAGTTTATCCACATTATAAGCAAGAACACCCATAAAAAGAATAGCCTGGGAATTTTCAGGTTCAATGGTCAATATCTGCTGATATATTTTTTCAGCCTGCTCAAAATCACCTGATTGATGACAATCCACTCCTGCCCGAAGCATTGCATTAATATCCATTTTTAATAGTCTTTTATAATATTTACCATGGTTGAGCAGACCTTATCTATCTCATCCCGGGTTATTTGCGGGAATAACGGTATGGAAAGAATTGCCTCGTAAGCTTTTTCAGCAATTGGGCAAAGTCCTTTTCCCATATTAAAATTCTCTTTATAAAAAGGATGATAATAAACCGGAATATAATGCACATTAACACCGATCCCTGCCTGCCTGAGTTTAGAAAAAATCTTTTCTCTATTGGATATTAAATTATCAGGCAAAAGTTTTATTACATATAAATGATACGCATGGCTGACATCTTTTTCTTTTTTCAAGGGAGCAATTTCATCAATATCTTTAAAAAATTTATCATATTGGTCTGCAATATAATTCCTTTTTTGAACCCATGATTTTAATTTTTGAGCCTGACTTATACCAAGAGCACATTGAAAATCACTAAGCCTGTAATTATATCCAAGGTTTGATATTTCATATTTCCAGGAAGACAATCTGCTTCTGGTGTAGCAATCAGCATTGATTCCATGATTTCTAAATATCTTGATTCTATTTATGAATTCTTCATTATCTGAAACAACCATACCGCCTTCTCCGGTTGTGATATGCTTTACAGGGTGGAAACTAAACACTGAAAGATCTGCAAGGCTGCCTGATGCAGCACCTTTATATTGCCCTCCAATGGAATGGCATGAATCAGCAATAAGATAAAGATTATGATCTTTTGCTATCTTTTTAAGCCTGTCATAATTGCATAACTGCCCTGCATAATCCACGGCAATTATTGCTCTGGTCCTGGATGTTATTTTTCCTTCAATTTTATCAGGGTCAATTAAAAGAGTGTCAGGGTTAACATCAACAAATACAGGAATACCTTTTTCATAGACAACAGCATTTGCAGTTGCAGCAAAAGTGATTGGAGGGACAATGATTTCATCCCCCGGTTTAATATCCAAAGCATGTATTGCAGCATGGAGTGCCGCAGTCCCACTGCTTACAGCTGCTGCAAATTTAACCCGGGCAATTTCAGCTATTTTTTTTTCAAATTTTTCCACCATTGGACCTGTTGTGAGCCAATTTGAACGCAGGACATCACAAACAGCTTTGATATCATCTTCATCAATATTTTGTCTGCCATAGGGAATCATTGATCAACCTCTTTAAATAATAAATTTGCTGCAAGCATTTGTGCGATTTTAAAATCCTCGGGTGTATCAATATCAACTGCCTTGACCCATGGCATTTCATATCCAATTAATCTTTCAGTATAAAATGTTTTTTCCCCAAGAAAACGTTTTGATCTTGCCCAATACAATGTACCATTGCTTGCCACAAGCTTTGGGTGCAATTGAGATTGCATGCCTTTATATTCAGACCATTTATATCTTAAAAATCCGTGGTTTTCTTCCAATGCCTGGACAGGAAGAATATTAAAATCAGATACACCCATGACAACATCCGGTATTGGAGCCTTAATCAATAATTTATAGGAATCCAAAACATCCTGAATACTGATAAATATTGCTGTGGGATAAATACAGCAAAATCTATCAGGAAAGTTTTTTTCTTTTTCAAGTGTTTTCAAAACATTTTCGCAGACTTCAACCACGGTTGAATGATCCTGTGCAAGTCGTTCTGGTCTTTGTATGACTCTTGCCCCTGCTTGTTTTCCTATTTCAGCTATTTCAGCATCTTCTGTGGATACAATTACCTGATCAAAAAGTTTTGATTTCAGGGCATTAATAACTGGGTACACAATCATGGGCTGTCCTGCAATCTGCAATATATTTTTCCGGGGCAGTCTTTTTGAACCTCCCCTTGCAGGTATTATTGCAATATTGCCTGTCTTATTCAAAATCACCCCAGGACAATTTTGCCCCTTTTATAATATTTTTTGTAAATTTTTTATTTAGTATAACATCTGTCATACCAGGTTCAATACCATTGCCCGGTCTTGCATAATCAATAGAATCTTCTAAAATTGTTTCGCCTTTTTTTACATCTTTTTTTAAGACTATACTTCTTCGTGCATTATTTCCCATTTTATGTTCAGTATCACTTATAATTTTCCTGTTATTACCCAGGGCAATTTCAAGGTCTCTTATTGATTTTACAAATTTTTTCATGTCTTCAGGCTCTAAGGAAAAAATATGCTCAACACTTGGAGTTGCCCTGTCTAAGGTAATTGTTTTTTCAACTATATTTGCGCCAAGAGCTACTGCTGCAATATCCATATCCCATCCCGGTGTATGGTCGGAAAAAGCAATTGGGCATGCAAACATTTGTTTTAAATTAGGAATAATCCTTAAATTAATGCTTTGAAGTCTTGCAGGATAACCTGATGGGCAATTATGAATAATAATTCTATTATTCCCTGCCTTTAAAACTTCATCATAGGCTTTTTCAACTTCCCCAATGGTTGCATTTCCCGTGTCCAATTGAATACTCATTCCTGTTTTTGCACAATACCGGATAAACGGGAAATGATTAACATCACCTGAGCATATTTTTATTGTATCAGCTCCAATATCCTTTAAAAAATCAACTTCTTCAATAAATGTTGCAGTTGAAAAAAATATTATTCCAAGCTCATCACAATATTTTTTCACTTGGCGCCATTGATCAAAAGTCAAATATCTGCGCATCAAAATATCATAAAGGGATTCTGTAATGGTTCGTGTTTTGCCTGTTTCTTTATTAACAAGAATTTCATAGTTAAACTCCTGGGTTTTATCAGGAACAAGCCGTTCCGGGTCAAGAATCTGAAATTTAATTCCGTCTGCTCCTGCTTTTGCAGCATACTTTACAAGTTCTTTGGCAGATTCAATGCCATTATGGGTGGGACCTGCTTCAAAAACAATAAATACCGGACTGCCATCACCAATTTTTTTATCTTCTATTGAAAACATATCGCTGTCTCCATCAATTTTATCCTATTATCTCCCAGCTGACCGGAGTTCCTTTTTTAATATCCTGATTTATACATTTCCCCATTAAAATTTCAAAATATCCAGGGGCAATACCTTTGCCCGGTCTGATTGCCCTGAGATTTTCATTGTTTAATTTTTCTCCTTTTTTCATATCCCTGACAATATAAAGAGAACGCCTGAATACCATGGATTTTTTTTCATCTTTGGTGGACCCATAGTAAATTTCGCCTAAAGACTGCCATGCCTGTTCAGTTTCAAAAACAAGGGATTTCATTTCATGGGGCTCCAGTGAAAAAGCAGAATCAACTCCGCCATCTGCACGGCTCAAGGTAAAATGTCTTTCAATTATACTTGCTCCCAGGGCAACACCTGCGATGGAGACTCCAATCCCTGTTGTGTGATCTGACAATCCTGTTTCACATTTAAAAAGTTCTCTCATGTGGGGGATTGTCAATATATTTGAATTTTCCGGCATTGCAGGATATGTGCTTGTGCACTTTAAGAGTGCAATGTCATTGCATCCGTTTTTTCTAGCAGTCCTGACACTCTCATCCAATTCAGCTATGGAAGCCATACCCGTTGATATTATAATCGGCTTACCTGTGGCAGCTACTTTTCTGATCAAAGGCAAATCACTATTCTCAAAAGAAGCTATTTTATAACAGGGAACATCAAGATCCTCTAAAAAATCAACAGCAGAACTATCAAAGGGTGTGCTGAACACGATCAGTCCCAGTTCCTTTGCTCGATCAAATATTGGCTTGTGCCATTCCCATGGAGTATGTGCTTTTTTATAAAGGTCATATAAACAACTGCCCTGCCAGAGACTCTTTTTGTCCTTAATAACAAATTCTCTTTCTAAAAGGTTTAAAGTCATGGTATCTGGCGTATAAGTCTGGAGTTTTAAAGCATGGGCTCCTGATTCTGCTGCTGCCTCAACAATTTTTAATGCTCTTTTTAATGACTGATTATGATTCCCTGACATCTCGGCAATGATAAACGGAGGGTGTGTTTCAGATATATTTTTATTGGCAATTGTGAGCATTGGCAACCTTATTATTTAAATTCTTCTATCATTTTCTGCATATCATCTGATTTTAAAAACCAGGGGTTTGTACCGGAACTATATTCAAATTCTTCCTTGACAATTTTACCTTTTTTTTCATATCTATTAAGTCGGTCATGGTAAAATTCAAAATCAGGCTGGATAATAAAGCTATCTTCAAATTCCAATACCATTCTGGATTCATCAAGGGGGATCATGACCTCATGCAGTTTCTCACCAGGTCTTATTCCTATTTCTTCAATCCTGCATGCAGGTCCTATGACTTTTGCAAGATCAAGGATATTCATACTTGGAAGTTTTGGTACAAACAATTCGCCGCCAACCATTTCTTTTAAGCCATAGAATACAAATTCAACAGCATCGTCAAGAGTTATCCAGAATCGCGTCATTCTTTTGTCGGTCACAGGAAGAACACCAGTGGATTTTTTTTCAAGAAAAAATGGAATAACACTGCCCCTGCTGCCCACAACATTTCCGTATCTTACAACACTGAATATGGTTTTTGTCTTTTTCCCTGTATAGGAATTGCCTGCAATAAATATTTTATCAGAACATAGCTTTGTCGCGCCATATAAATTAATAGGATTAGTCGCTTTATCCGTGCTCAAGGCAATGACTTTTTCCACATTCTGATCGATTGCAGCATCAATAACATTCTGAGCGCCAATAATATTGGTTTTAACAGCTTCAAAAGGGTTGTACTCTGCTGCCGGGACCTGTTTTAACGCCGCAGCATGGATCACGATATCAACATCTGAAAACGCCCGGTAAAGCCTTTTCTCATCCCTTACATCTCCTATAAAATATCGCACCTTGGAACCTGGTCCATCAGGAAATTTTTGCCGCATCTCATGTTGTTTTAATTCATCTCTACTAAAAATAATTATCTTCTCAGGTTTATAGGCTGACAAAATTTTCTCTGTACATTTTTTCCCAAACGAGCCAGTACCACCGGTAATCAAAACAACCTTTCCGTTCAACATTTTTGCCTCCGAGATAAATAATTAATGATATTAAAAATTCAAGTGCAAATATCGCACCATAAAAAAATATGGTATTTAATTTGCTTTAGTATTGTGTTTAGGCTAATATATATCATATTGATTCATTTTTTCACAAAATGCAAGTAAATGTTAAAAAAGCTAGTTAATAAGTTATATAACTTGTCATAGTTTGCAAGTTTCATAAACTAACCTATTTATTAAGAGATAAATTATGAACAAACACCAAAAGCCTGTCATTTACTGGATTCTTCAAGATAATCAAGTAACTCCGTTTATTGTTGATTTTTTAACACTCCTCAAACAAAGAGTTCATGAATTTGCAGAAATTAAATACCTGATCGCAGCGCATAACACTGAAGCACTGAAAACATCAAAAAAACTAAAACCTGTCCCCTACCATATGACTTCTTCAAC
>CAZTEM010000073.1:0-10944 GCA_964612755.1 uncultured Desulfobacterales bacterium
CATATATCATTAAGTCTTCATTGATATTGATCTGAGGATATCATGATGGTTTACGCACTGCAATAAATAATCATTGGTCTGCAGGGGTAATATGGGGTTTGGTATCAGGAGGGAAAATTTTTTCAGGGTTTTGGAAATTTAATGGTGAACAAGGCTCCGCCCTGGGTTCCTGATTTTACATCTATGGTGCCGCCGTAGTCCTGGATAATGCCGTAGCTGATGGATAGACCGAGTCCTGTGCCTTTGCCGACCTCTTTTGTGGTGAAAAAAGGTTCAAAAATTTTATTGGCAATGGAATCTTCAATGCCTTTGCCTGTGTCTTCAATTTCAATGATAATAAAATTGTTCTGGGTTTTTGTTGTCAGATGAATCTGTTTTGTTGGGGTGTCTGTATTGGTATGGTTTGCAATGCGTTCCTCAATGGCGTCCCTTGCATTGATTAACAGGTTGATAAATACTTGTTCCAAACGGTTTTCATCTGCTAAAATTCTGGGCAGGTTGTTTTCAAGGTTCTGGGTTACTTTAATCTGGCGGAGTTTTAATTGCTCACGGAAAATATCAAGAGCCTTTATCAAGGCTTTATTTACCTGGGCTTTTTCCATTGTTACATCTGATTTGCGTCCGAATTCACGCATGTGGTTGATGATTTTTGAAGCACGGTCTACCTGACCGTCAATTTCTTTGGTTAATGTTGCCATTATATCTTTTGGAATAATCTTGTTTTGCCGGGTTTTTTTTAGGATAAAACTGCCTGCACTTTTAATTACTGAAAGGGGCTGATTAAGTTCATGGGCAATTCCGGTTGCCATTTCGCCAAGGGTTGCCATTTTGCTTGCCTGGATAAGCTGTTGTTCTGCAATCAGCCGTTTTGTGATATCTGTTGTATTTACCAGAAGAACTTTGTGCTCAGAGTATTCTGAAGGAGATACATGGATATCCACAAAAATAATTTTTTTATTTTTACCAATTTGCCGGGTCTTTGAAATGGACTCGCAATTTTTTATTTTTTTAATTATTTCAGGTTTTATTTCCTCATCAAAAAGATCTTCAAATGACTGCCCGAGTATTTCCTGCTTTGTAAAACCATATACTGATTCCACACTGGAATTGCAGTCAATTATTTTTAAGTTTTCTTTTTTTAATACAAATAATGAATTGGGTATATTATTAAAAATTCCCCTGTATTTTTTTTCGGATTTGCTGACCTCATTTTCCAAAAGACGTATTTTGGTGATGTCTATGGATATTTCCATGACTGCTGTGACTTTGCCTTGTCTGTTTGTTATGGGAGCGGTTCTTAAAGCCCAATAGGTTGGGGCGCCTGATTTTGAAATCCCTTGCTGTTCACTGGTGTGGGGTTTGCCATCCTTAAAGGTCTGGGCAACAGGGCATTGTTCGCATTGGGTTGACTGGTTTTTGTATGCTTCAAAACACAGAGCACCTTTGGCAGGATGGAACCTGTCTTTAAATTCGCGGTTATATGTCAGGAGCTGAAAATTTTTATTTTGGACTGTGATAAGGCAGGGCACTGCCTCAAAAAGGTTTTGATACTCTTTTCTTTGTTCATTTAATACATTTTGTTTGATTTCAATCTGTTTTGCCATGAGATTAATTGCATCGGCAAGCTGCTGGATTTCTCCGCCATGTATTCCCTGGATTTGACCATAGGAACCCTGGCTTATTTTCTGGGTTCCGCGTATGAGCTTTTTAATGGGGTGATTTACAAATCTTAATACAAAAATACCAATTATTGATGAACATATAAAAACAATGCAAAAGGCAAAAAACAAAAGACCTTTTTCGTAAAATGCAATTTTATTATCTGTTTGTTTAAGGGAGACCACCACATCCAATGCCCCAAGGATTTTTTTGTCTTTGGGATGGAAATGGCAGGATTCAGAGCATCCCTGTTCATTAAAAATCGGGCTTATAATGCCCATGAGCCGATACCCGTTTTTAGATATAATAATCCTTTTTCTCTGGTCAAGGTCTATGTGCTCTGAAGGAGGATCGGTTTTGTGGCATACATAACATGCCTCATCCTTGATATTTGTTATATTGCCAACTTCTTTATTTATATTGGAAAAATGGATTTCGCCTGCCTTGTTAAAAATGCGTATGTTTTCAATCTCCGGCTGTTTTGCAATGTTCTGGATAATATGATTGATATCATCCCTTGCATTGAGCATCATGGCATAATGGGCACCCAGCAAAATCGTATTGCTCAACCTGTCAGCTTCTGCTGAAATACCATCCATGGCTTTCTTTTTTTCATATTTAATAATGAAAAACGCCCAGGACAATATCATTATTAACAATGTAAGACCCACTGCAAAGATTAACCTGTAGGCAAGGCTTTTATGTATGGTTTTAAGTTGACTTATCATAGGTTTTTAAATATCAGGGTGAACCTTGTTCCACCTGAGGAAATGTTTTCTGCATTTACAAACCCGTTATGGCGCTCCATAATGCCGTATACTGTTGATAATCCCAGTCCCACACCATAGCCTTCATCCTTGGTTGTAAAAAAAGGCTCAAATATATGGGGCAGGTTTTCAGGATCAATGCCTGTGCCTGTATCTTCAATGTGGATCAAAACCTGTTTTTTATCTGGATTATATTCTGCAATTATATTTATTTTTCCGCCCTTGGGCATAGCATCAATGGCATTAAAAATAAGGTTTATTATGCATTGCTGGATTTGATTGGCATCAACCATAATTAAAGGTATGTCTTGTTTAATATCAGTTAAAAGAGTGATGTTCTGGAGTTCAAGTTTGTGCTGGCTTAAAAGTGTGCATCTGTGGATTAATTCTTTTACGTCAACAGGTTCAAATGTCATGGAAGATTTTCTTGAAAAGGTTAAAAGATTGGATACAATCTGGGAACACCGCGCAGTTTCTTTAGTGGCAATGTCCAGGTATTTTGAAAATTTTTCGGTTTTATTTTCAAGGTTTCCCTTTTGAATGATTTTTGCCATTAATCTGAGATAATTTAATATTCCTGATAAAGGATTATTGATTTCATGGACCACACTTGCTGCAAGTTTGCCAAGGGACATCATCTTGTCCTGGTGCAGGATCTGCCCCTGGTCAGCCATTTTCTGCTCAATTTTTCTAAGCTCTCTTAAGTCACGCACACATATTAAAAGACCATTGGGGGTATTTTCACTGGATAATATGCTGGCAGATATCTGAACCGGGATTTTTCTGGATTCATTATTTAATAACATGGATTCAATAAGGGTGATCTTGTCAGTGCCACCATGGTCTGTGCCCTGGAGAGCCTTGGTAATGCGTTCTTCTTCGCCTTCTGCAAATAATTCACCTAGAAATTTTTTGTCTTCAACCTCTT
The DNA here is from genome assembly GCA_964612755.1 of uncultured Desulfobacterales bacterium. GTDB lineage: Bacteria > Desulfobacterota > Desulfobacteria > Desulfobacterales > Desulfobacteraceae > JAIOSM01. Next base: position 3,355 of record CAZTEM010000073.1, read on the forward strand.
TTTTGGAAAATCCCAGCATTTTAACCATGCTGTTATTAAATATTTTGATCAGCTTGTCAGTTCCGCAGGCAATTACACCATTGATTGAGCTTTCAATTATCTGGTTTTGAAATGAATAGTTTTTTATAAGTTCCCTTGTGGCATGGGACCATCCGGTCTCAAGCTGGGATGTGTATTCTTCCAGTTTTTTTTTTGAAAGATATCTTTGCTTTGCCCGGTCAAGGGCAAGGCTGAGCGCTTCTTCATTAACAGGTTTTGTAATAAAATCCGAAGCATCAAGCTGCATTGCGCGAATGGCAGTCTCAATATCCCCAAATGCTGTCATGACAATTACTTCAATGTCAGGCATTTCTTTTTTGATTGTTTCAAGTACCTGCAAACCGTCCATGCCCGGCATTTTAATGTCTGTAAGAACTATCTGGGGCAGGGATCGTTTGCACAATTTTATACCTGCATTGCCATTGTCAGCAGTTAAGACAGGATATCCAGAATCCCTGAGCCCAATGCTCATAACAGTGCGAATACCTTGTTCATCATCGATTAAAACGATTTTCCATTTTTTATTCTGGGACAAAATATTTCTCCGTTAACTTGAGCAGCTTGGCATAAAATCCCTGTTAATACTGAGTATGGGACATTTTGCTCCGCTTGCAACCTTGATTACATTGGATCCTAATACAGCCTTTTCAGGGTCATCATCCCTTGAGTGATGCGCCATGATTATAAGATCTGCATGTTTCCATCGGGCATGTTTAAGTATTTCAACATGGGGAGTACCTTCCCAGGATTCCAGTGAATAGTCCACAAGATCTTTTAAATCCGACCCGTATTTTGTCTGCATGCGTTCAATTGCATCATTGATATTTTTTTCAATTACGGACTGGGAAGGATAATCCTTGTCATCCTTAATGGGAATAGCATGGAAAATATTGAGTTTTGCATCATAATACTGGGCAATTTTCAAGGCAAAATCAAAGGCGCAAAAAGCAGGCTCGCTAAAATCCGTTGCAAGGACAATATTGGAAAACGCAACTTTTAAACGTCCCTTGGTAACTTCAAAGTCCTGGTGGATTTTAAGGATTTTCGGAACCAGTAATTCAGGGTCAAAGGGTTTGGTTAAATAATCAATTGCTCCGATTTTCATGGCATCCACAGCAGTGTCAATGGTTGCATAGGCAGTCATCATCACAACATTTAAGTCAGGATGGTTTTTCTTTGCCCTGGTTAAAAGCTCAACTCCGTCCATGCCAGGCATTTTTATGTCTGAAAGCATGAGCTGGTAATTATCTTTTTCAAGCATATCCAATGCCTGTTTGCCAGATTCTGCCATGCCGGTTGTAAAACCTTCTTCTTCAAGCCATTCCTTTAATGAATCCCTGAGGGATAATTCATCATCAACCACTAAAATCTTGTATTTTTTTCTGTCTTCAGGAGATAATTCAATATCTTCGGAAGGGTAGATTTTTGGCATGTCTGAAGGAACAATCATCACAGGACATCGGGCGCGTAAACTTACCTTTTGTAAAGTGCTTCCTGTTAATCCCCAGATTTTCGGCTGGTTTTTTTCTATTTTATGGGGACCCATTACAATGAGGTCTGCGCTTTCCTTTCTTGCAAATCTCAGGATTTCATCATGGGGAACCCCGGGCACAACCTCAACCTGATAATTATTTATCCTGGATAACTCGGTTTTATAATGTTTTTCAAGTTCTTCTCTTACCTCGTCCACCTTGCCTGAAGGCAGTAAATACCTGATGCTGCTCCATCCTTCCTCGGCAAGACCATAGGCATAAAAAACAAAAAGTTTGGAACTGCTCGGGCGAGCTAAGGCAAAGGATAAATTTGATGCTCCTTTGCTTTCATCAAGAGGTGTTGTTGCCAGTACAATTTTTTTAAACATGGTCATCCTCCTTTAATTTTCCCGGTTTAAAGCTGCATTGTTCTTTAAATTCAGGTATTTTTTCTTAAAATCTTTTGTAATGCTCAAGTTCAGGTCAAGGCGTGTATCTTTGTCATCCATACCCATTGCCATTGTTATAAACTGGGTAAGATAAACAATACTTATGTCAAATTTTTCATTTGATTTTTTGCTGATCTGGTCTTGAAAAGCTTCAAGATTCATCTGGCACATGGGACATACAGTTAAGATCATATCAGCATCTTTGCCAGCCTTTAAAATATTTTTCACAAGGGTCTGCCCAAGTTCAGGTTTGGTATTCATATGGGCAGCTCCACAGCATTTTGAACCCATTTCCCAGGCAAAAACTTCTGCCTTTGCTGCCTTTATAAAAGGTTCCATTGAGTCTGGTTTTTCAGGATTGTCAAATACATGATATGGTCTTAAACATTGGCATCCATAATAGGGCGCAATTGTAAAATCATTAAAAAATAATTTTATTTTGTTTTGAAATGTATTTATATCAAAATCATTTTTTAAAACATCTAAAATATGCCTTATATTAAGCAGATTTTTAAATTCAAGACCTTCCTGGGAAAGAGCTGTGTTAATGTCAGCCAACAGCTTTGGATCGGTTTTTACATCAATGCTCACTTTTTTTAAGTTTAAATAACAGGCACTGCAGGGCACCAGAATATCCATATTATTATTTTCAGATTCCGAGTTCATTTTTTCGGCAATGGCAAGGTTGCGTGCAGGAAGAACATAGGATAAAAGATCACTCACAGATTCTGCAGCACTTGCACCGCAGCAGCTGTAGTTTTCAATTTCAAAAAGCTCTGCTCCCAGGGTGTTCATGAGTGAAATCGTGGAGATATTATATTCTCTGGCAGTGCCTTTAAGGGAACACCCGGGATAATAAAGGTATTTCATTTGCCTTCCTCCAGTTCTCTTACCTTGTCAAATATCTTGTTCAGGTTGTTCTGATCCTTTTTCAAAAAATTAAGGTCTGTGATGGACACCTTTTTTTTACCCATGAGCTTTAATCCTAAAGATGCATAACTAAACGGGAGCATGGGGTTTTTCATTGACCAGAAAAACAGGGACATGAACTCGGTTTCATTAACCCTGCCGTGGCGGCACACACTTTTAATAAATTCCTGATAAAATTTGTGGGTTTTTTTATATGTACCTGTGTTTTTTGTTTGTGACATCTGGGTTAAAAGTTTCATTGCCTTTGTTAAGGGAAGACCCCTTGGGCAGCGCAGGGTGCAAAAATAACAGGAAGAACACAGAATAAAGGTTTTGCTTTTAAAAATAATATCTGACCTGTCTGTTTGTACAAGGCGCCAGACCTGCCGAGGCGTATAATCCATGGCAAATGCATTGGGACAGGATGCAGTGCAGGTTCCGCACTGGATACATGCTTGAACCATTTCCTTAATTTTGGCAAGATTTTTATCTGTACTAGTTGTATCCAAAAGAATCTCCTGTATTATTAATTCATATTAAGGTTTGAAAAGCTGCATCAATAACGCCAAATATCTGTTTGCCCGAATACCCCTGCAAAACAGAGGCATCATTGGGGCAGGTTGCAGCACATGCACCGCAGCCCTGGCACATGGTTGTATTTACCAGTATTTTTGTTTTGTCATGGTTCAGCATTCTTGCTCCATAGGGACAAATATCAATGCATTGGCAGCATAATGAGCAAAGGCTGTGGTGAACCATGGCAACAATATTGGAAGATTTTATTTCTTGTCTTGCAATAATACTCAATGCCCTTTCTGCTGCTGCATTGGCACTTGCTATGGATTCCGGAACTGAACCTGGACAATTTACAATACCGCAGGCAAAAATGCCTTGTTTGATTGAGTCAAGGGGTCGGAATTTGGATTCAGCTTCCTTGAAAAATCCATATCTATCTTTTTTGATATCAAGTATTGATGCAAGAAAATCAGGCAATTCCGGTTTTATGCCCGTTGCAAGCACTGCCATGTCTGCACTTATTTCAATGGGACAATTTAAAACAGGCTCAAAGGCATTAATTATTAATTTGTCTTTATCATTTTTTTCAAGAACAGGAAGATTGTCTTTCCCATGGGAAATAAAGATTATGCCAAGGTTGCGCGCCTTTGTAAAATAGGTTTCCTGAAAACCACAGGTCATCATGTCCCTGTATAAAAAATAGATTTCCATACCTGGATTTTTTTCTTTAAGATACAATGCCTGTTTTAAAGCAGTAGGGCAGCACACTTTGCTGCAATAATTGTCTGGTTCTTTTCTTGAGTCAACACATTGAATCATTACAAGGCTTTTTAGGCTTTTGGGGTCTATTTCCTTTTTATTTAATTTTATCTCAAATTCTTTCTGGGTAATAATAAGGTTTTTATCTGAATTTTCCCTTGTATAGCCAAAGGAGCATGTCTCAGCTTCATTGCCTCCTGTTGCAAGGATGAGTGCGCCATGGTCGATGTTTACGGGCATGTTTTCATTGTTTTCAATGGTGGTGGTAAATGTTGGAGCATATCCTGTAAGACTTATGATTTTACTTTTAAGAAAGACTTTAATGAGCGGATGTTTTTCAACTTCGGCAATGGTTTTATCTAGTAAATCTTCATAGGAAAGCCCTTCTATGGTTGTTTTAAGCCAGGTTAAATTGCCTCCCAGATGATCCTCTTTTTCAATTATTATTGCCTTAAAGCCATGTTGGGCAATGCTTAAAGCTGCGTTCATGCCTGATATGCCGCCGCCAATCACCAGGGCTTTTTCTGTTGTGTCAATGGGGTTAAGGTTATTTTGCTCATTGGCAGATACCTGATATTGGCTTTGTTCCAGATTAACAAGCCCTGAGCTTAAAGTATTGATAATCTTGTTTGAACAAAATTGTGTTATTGTTTGCAGATCAATGTCTGTGTCAATATCTAAAGTATGGGTCATAATATCCACAACTTCAATAAATACCGGATCAAGATTGATTTTGCAGCCAAGTTCCCTGATCTTTTTTATGTATAAATAGGGATGGCATGCTCCGATTAATATTCTATTGGGATTTTTGTCTTTGATATATTGTTCAAGTTCAGCCCAGCCCTGGGCAGTGCAGATATTTTCCATATAATAAACATTATCTACACAGGGATTATCCATGAATTTTTCAGATATTTTATCCTGGTTTATATATTTACTTGCCTGCCCGTTACATGTGCAGATAATCAGTAAAAGTTTTACTTGTTCACGGGATACATCACGGTAAATTTCTTCTTCTTTATTTTCACTATTACCAGGCTGGATAATGCCCTTTGAATGTATTATTTCTCCTGCATTTTCAGCTGCAGCAGATGCCAGTATAAGTGATTGGGATATGTCTTTGAGTCCTCCGGTTGATCCTCCGATAAAAATGCCCGGGTTTTCACTAAGACTAAGTGAAAACGGCAGGGGCTGGATAAATCCCCAGGGGTTAAGGTCTAAATTGCAGATCTTTGCAAGGTTCTGGGTTTTTCTATTGGGGCGCTGACCCGTGGATAAAACAACCATGTCAAACAATTCTTCCTGTAATTTGCCTTTCATGGAAATATATCTGATAAAAAGCTTGTTGGTTTTTTTATCAAGGCATAAAGAATGGATTTTGCACCGTTTAAATTTTACATTAAATTGTTTTTCAGCATCGTCATAATAGCTCTGGAATGTCTTGCCTGAAGTACGCATGTCCATATAAAAAATGCTTGTGTCAATTGTATTATTTGAAAGTTTTTTTGCAAGCATTGCTTCTTTAATGGCAATCATGCAGCATATATTTGAACAAAAATCAGCATTTTTCTGGATATCCCTTGATCCCACACATTGAAGCCAGGCAATCTTTTTTATGGGTTTGTTGTCATCTATGCGGACAAGTCTGCCATGGGTCGGACCCATGGGGCTTATTAATCTTTCAAATTCCATATTGGTAACAACATTGGGGTAAATCCCGTATTTAAAAACATTTTTTTCATCATGGGGATTATAAAAGTCTGTTCCAATGTCTAAAATTATTGTGTCAACATTGAGTTCTATGTCTGAACTTTCCTTGATTTCCTGGAATATCCTTATAACCATGGGCACAAGAGTATCTGGGTCAAAGGGTTTTATCAGATAATCAAGGGCTCCTGTTTTCATTGCCTGTACAGCAGTCTCAATGGTTGCATAGGCTGTCATCATGACAATGGCAAGATCAGGATAAAGTTTTTTTGCCTCAACAAGAAGATCCACACCACTCATTTTCGGCATTTTAATATCTGTCAGCATTAAGTGATATGTCTTGTTTGAAAGTTTTTCCAGGGCATCAAATCCTGATTCAGCCATGTCCACTGAAAAATCTTCCTGTTCCAGCCATTCTTTTAAGGAATCGCGCAGGCTTAATTCATCATCAACCACAAGTATATTAAATTCTTTACGATTTGATCTGGATAATTGAATAGCATTAACAGGGCAGATTTCTTCGCATGCTCCGCATTGGTTGCAGGCAGCAGGGTCAATTGTATAGGAATTGGGAATTGAATGGGGTATGGGAAGATAAATTGCCTTGCAGGAGGAAAGTTTTTCATTAAAATCATCAGGTATTTCTTTGGGGCAGACATTTTCACAAAGTCCGCACCCCACGCATAGCTCAGGATCAACCCAGGTTGGCTGTCTGCATAGTTTTACATTAAAATTTCCAGGTTCTCCTGAGACTTCACATAATTCACATGATAAAATCAAATCAATGTTTTCATGGAAAAGCCCTTTGCGCAGGCAGAATTGAGATGACTCGTCCCGATTTACAAGGGGCAGCATCTTGCACATGCCGCAATGGTTTGAAGGAAATTGATAATCAAGTTTTGTTAAAAGACCGCCCATGGCAGGGCTTTTGTCAATAAGGGTTACCTTGAAATTTTGCTGGGCAAGATCAAGGGCAGTCCTGATTCCGCTGATTCCTGCACCCACAATCAGAGCATTGGTTTTATTGTCTTTTTGAGTCATTGCTCATAAAATCCCTTTTATTAATTAATACCAACTATTTCAGGATATTCTTCTTCCTTAAATACAGATAAAGGCGGGGGCTGGTTAATATCTTTGCCAGCCTCATATTCAAAGGCTGATTGGGTTTTTTCACCAATATATTTAAAAAGCTCCATGACATTTATGTCATTGGGACAGGCATTGGAGCATTGACCGCAGCCCACACAGGCAAGACTCATATGGGCAAGCCTTGTAATATGATAAAAGCTTGTGTCAGCCGGCAGTTTGATTGACCCTTTGCGTTTTGCCCATTGCATGTATTGATAAGGATCATGCACAAACACATCCGTATTAAAAACACATTCTTTGCAATAGCATACAGGGCAGGCAACCCTGCAATTATAGCAATTAACACAGGCTGCAAAATATTCGGATAATTTTTCAAGTTTATTGGTTTTCTCATTTATCTTTTCAAACATTTTTTCTTTAAATTCTGATTTGCGGGCAAGGATTTCTGCAAGGGCTGTGTCTCTTTTTGAAGATTCAATATCCTGATCCAAAAATGATATATCCAATTGATTTAAAATATCCTTGCCCTTTTTTGTCAAAGGATTTAAAAATAAATTTGTGCTTAAATCCCTTCCAATTAATTCCATTGAAATATCTGCATTTTCACCTGTAAAATTTTCACAGGACAGGCATGCTGAAGAAAGGGAGAT
>CAZTEM010000073.1:11044-16041 GCA_964612755.1 uncultured Desulfobacterales bacterium
TGAAATCTTTGCAGAAATCATGGGTAAAATCATTGGAATCATCAAAGGAAAGTTTTGCAAGATCTTTATTGGTATATGCTCCTGGACAGTCAAAGCTTATGATTATTATATCATCAATACTTGCCTGTTTGAGCTTGACAAGTTCAATTAATGCCCGTATTTCACATGGCCGCATAACAACGGCAATTTTTTTGCCCATGGGTTTGTGAGTAAGTTTTGATACCAGTTTGGCAGCATTTATGGCAAAGGCAGGAGCTATGGGGTTTGCCCTGTCTATGTGAGAAGGATCAGTGATCAATGCAGGCATTAATCCTGTCAGGGTGTTTTTGTTTTTAATATTTTTTTGTTCCGGGACAAGTATTGCTTTAATATCATCAAGACTGAGAATGGATTTTAAAAATTTCTGCATTGATAATACAATATTTTCATTCATTGGTTTTCTCCATCTTTGCAATTGTTTTTATCATATGCTTTTGCCTGGACCACAAGTTCCTGCATGGTCTGGGCAAATTGGATTCCATCGCTTGCACCTATCCATGTAAGTTTTAAGCGTTCTTTTTCAATTCCGATCCTTGGAAGAATTTCCTTTAATAATTTGATTTTGCGCCGTGCCTTATAATTTCCATTAATATAATGGCAGTCCCCGGGATGGCATCCGCTGACAATAACCATGTCTGCACCTTCTAAAAAGGCTTTGATAATATATTGGGGATCAACCATTCCTGTACACATCACCCTTATAAGTCTTATGTTTTCAGGGTAACTCAGCCTTGATGTGCCTGCCAGGTCTGCTGCCGTGTATGTGCACCAATTACATACAAATGCGATTATTAATGGCTCATGTTTACTTTCCCGGTTTTGTTCCGCCATTGTTTTTCCTCTTTTTATTTATATTTTAAATAAATTAAATCCCAATATCATTGAGAGCATCCATAATTCCTTCAAATTCTGAAAATATCTGTTTTTTCTGAAAATGTTTAACCTGGGCTGCACCGCTGGGGCAAAACCCTGAGCATGAGCCGCAGCCTTTACATATTGCTTCGTTTATAACTGATATATGTTTTCTATGATTAAATTCAATGGCTGAATAGGGGCACAATTCAATGCAAACCTGGCATCCTGCGCATATGTCAGGATCAATCCAGGAAATAGTTGAAGGGACAATAACCTCTCCTTTTGTGGCAAGGGAAAGAGCCTTTGCAGCAGCTCCGGAAGCCTGGGCAACAGTATCCGGGATATCCTTGGGTGACTGGCAGGCACCTGCAATAAAAACACCATCGGTTGCTGTGTTTAATGGTCCGAGTTTCGGGTGTTCTTCTAAGAAAAAGCCATCAGCCCCAAGGTTTACTCCAAATATACGCCCCACATCCTTTGCATCTTTTCTTGCTTCCATGGCAACGCAAAGCACAACCATATCCACAGGAATGCGCACCTGCATACCCAAAAGCGTATCTTCGGCAAGTACAATGAGTTTATCTTTTTCTTCAGGGGTTGTTGCAATATGTGTTATTTCAGAAGCCTTGCCCCGGATAAACATGGTTCCTTCTTCCTGGCACCGCCTGTAAAATTCTTCATAGCCTTCTCCAAAGCAGCGCATATCAATATAAAAATCATAGACCTCAGTATCATGCCCAACTTTTTCCTTGATTAAATGGGAATATTTCAAGGCATACATGCAGCATACCCTGGAACAATATTCATGGTAATTTGTATCCCTGCTTCCAATGCAATGGAGCAGTGCAACACTTTTGGGTTTTTTTGTAAAATTTAAGGATTTATCCCTTATTAAAATCTGTCCTCCTGTGGGACCTGTGGCATTGGAAATACGCTCAAATTCAAGGCTTGTTATAACATTTGGATAAATTCCATAACCAAATTGTTTTATGGGTTCAGGGTCTAACACATCATAGCCCGTGGCAAGGATAATTGTTCCGACTTTTTTTTCAATGATTTCTTCTTTCATAGAATGGTCAATGGCATTTGCTTCGCATACTGAAACACATTCCATGCATTCGCAGCACCCACCGCAATTCAGACATCTTTCTGATTCCTCTGCAGCAGATTTTACATCAAAACCATTTGTTTCTTCGTCAAAACAGGCAGATCTTGTTTCAGGATTCATGTGGGTTAAACCCTTACGTTTTAAGATCGGCGCATCTTTGGGTATGGGTTTAAATTCAGGGGTTTTATCTGTTTTACTGTCTTTGTCTGAAATTTTTCTTTTAAAATCTTCCATGTCATTGCCAGATAAAAATGCATGCATGGCAGCGCTTGCTTTATGGGCACCTGCAATTGCCTTTACAACACTTGCAGGTCCTGTTACAGCATCTCCGCAGGCAAATACATGGGGCAGGCTTGTCTGCATTGTATCAGGGTCAATTATAATATTATTGGAAGAACTAAGCTTTATCCCGTTATCCTGAAGATCTTTTATAAGATCAATTTTTTGACCAATAGCTGTAATCACAGCATCACAGGCAATAACAAATTCGGAATTTTCCATGGGCTCAGGTCTGCTTCTGCCGCTTGCATCAGGTTTTCCAAGCTGATTTTTTATACATTTAAGACCTGTGACTTTGCCTTGTTTTGTGATTATTTCAATGGGAGATGTAAGAAATAAAAATTCAACCCCTTCCTGTTTTGCGCCAAGGATTTCATCTTCATAGGCTGGCATTTGCTTCTGGGTTCTGCGATATACAAGGGTGGTTTTTTCTGCACCCAGTCTTTTTGCAACCCGTATTGCATCAATTGCCACATTGCCGCCGCCTATAACAATAATTTTTTTGCCCGGATTTTTATGATGCCCAAGGTTAATTTCTCTTAAAAATTTTATTGCATCAATTACACCATTGGAATCTTCTTTTGGTATACCTAAATTAAGACCATTGTGGGCACCGATTCCAAAGAAAACAGAGTCAAACCCTGAAGATTTCAGATCAGACAAATTTATATCCTTTCCAAATACCGTATTTGTCCTGATCTCAACTCCCATGCGCTGGATATAGCCTATTTCATTGTCAAGGATCTCTTGGGGAAGCCTGTAATCAGGTATCCCAAGTCTTAACATACCGCCTGGTTTTTCTGCTGCTTCAAAAATACTTGTTTTGTATCCCTTTAATCTGAGGTCATAGGCAATGGTAAGACCTGCAGGCCCTGACCCGATAATGGCAATCTTTTGATCTTTTTCTTTGATTTCGGGAATATCAAGGGTCTTCATGTCAACCTGGTCTGCTGCAAAACGTTTAAGATCCCTTATGGCAATTGGTTCATCAATGTCCTGGCGCCGGCATTCAAGCTCGCAAGGGTGGGGGCATACCCTGCCTAAAACACCTGGCAAAGGTATTTTTTCCATGATTAATTTGCATGCTTTTGTGTATTCGCCTTTTTTAATGAGCTGGATATATCCCTGGACATTTACATGGGCAGGGCAGGCATTTACACATGGAGCCCTGTCTTTTTTATCAATGCAATAGGTTATGGGAACAGCCTGGGGAAATGCCCGGAATATGGCTTTTCTGTCCCATAAGGATTCGTCCCATTCGCTTTTAAAGCTTACAGGACATACATTGGCACATTCACCGCATCCTGTGCACAGATTTGCATTTATATACCTTGGTTTTTTAAGTATTTTAATTGAGTAATTGCCAATATATCCTGAGACTTCCTTTACTTCACTATAAGACAATAATTCAATATTATCATTCTGGGCAACTTCCACCATTTTCGGGGTTCCAATACATGCTGCACAGTCAAGGGTGGGAAAGGTTTTATCAAATTGAAGCATGTGTCCGCCAATGGTTGTGGATTTTTCCACTAAAAATGTTTTATGACCTGAATTCCCAATATCAATGGCTGCCTGCATTCCTGCAATGCCGCCTCCCACAATTAAAACATCTTTGTGAACATTTACTGTTCTTGTTTCAAGTTCGTGGTGATGTTTTACCCGGTTTACAGCACCTGCCATTAAGGTTTTTGCCTTTTGCGTGGCTTCATCTTCGTCTTTTGTAACCCAGGAGACCTGCTCTCTTACCGATGCCATTTGAAACATATAAGGGTTTAATCCGGCACGTTTACATGCTGCCTGGAATGTTTTTTCATGGAGCCGCGGAGAACACGATGCAACAACAACCCGGTTTAAATTAAATTCCTTAATATCTTTTTCAATCATTTCCTGTCCCGGATCAGAGCACATGAATTTATAATCACGGGATACCACAACATCATCAAGATTCCTTATAAAATCGGCAACTTCTTTGACCCGGACCTTATAGGCAATATTAATTCCGCAATGGCAGATATAACATCCGATTCTTAAAGACATTTGGTTTTCCTTTTTGGGTTTGGTTTTAAAATATTTTTTATGACAGCGATCAATTCTTCTGTTTCAGGAGGTTTTTGCAAAAATCCTTCAGGCTTTGGCAGACCATGGTGGGGCAGGGTGTATTCAATGTTTTCCAATTGGAAAAAAGCGTGTTTCTCAAGGGTGGAAAGCATTATTACAGGAAGAGTTTTAAATTTGTCATGTTCTTTAAGCTGCCTGTACATCTTAATTCCCTGGTGGTCAGGCATCATCATATCAATGATAATAAGCAAGGGATCTTTTATTATAATTTTTTCAAGGGCATCCTGGATATGATCTGTAACAACCGGTGTAAATAGATCTTCTTCAAGGATTGAGGATAAAAACATCTGCATTTCAAGTCCCTGAACAAAAATGATTATGTTTTTATTGGTTTTCATGCTGGCATATCATAAGAGCATAAATTGTGCCATGGGTGCAGCAATTCTCGGTCAAAAAATATTAACAGAGCAGATACCCGCTCCAAAAGTCTTGCCTGTATATGAACAAGGAGCAAAATCCTGATCCTTTTTGTCCTTAATGTTCATATACAGGCAAGACTTCTGAAGCTCGACCCCGGTTATACATAATCTTATAGACAACCCAATTGTAACCAACCTTTACAGACCGTCTCAATTAATAAAGAGATTACATATAT
>CAZTEM010000074.1:0-15427 GCA_964612755.1 uncultured Desulfobacterales bacterium
ATTAAAGAGTATTGGAAGATTGTATTGCGGATATAATAAATTAATTTCATTTAATAGTGCTGATCGCACCAAAGATATTAAAGATGAATATGATAAATTCTTTTTAGAACGAAGGAAAAATTGAAATCAATAAAAATGAGAAAATGTGATGAAGATTATTAAAGAATTTACTTTGTATCGCATATTTTTGTTATCAATGTTTTTTCTATTTTTTTTAAAACAAGCGGAACAAGGCAGAAAACCAGAAGAGTTCTGAAATAGGAAATAAAAGAATAAACGGGTTATAATAAAATACTATAACCCGTTTATTCTTTTTTATGGGTTCAGATTTTATCTAATATCTATAGATATCAGATTTATAGGGTCCTTCAATGGGAACTCCAATATAATCTGCCTGTTCCTGGGTTAATTTTGTAAGACTGACTGAAAGATTACCAAGATGCAGCCTTGCAACTTCTTCATCAAGTTCTTTAGGAAGTGTATAAACTTCTTTTTCAAGATTTTCACTGGCAAGTTTCATCTGGGCAAGGACTTGATTTGTAAAGCTGTTGCTCATAACAAAACTTGGATGACCTGTTGCACATCCTAAATTAACAAGCCTGCCTTCGGCAAGGATAATCACAGAATTTCCCGATTCAAGGGTCCATTTATCAACCTGGGGTTTAATATTTATTTTTGTGATTTTAGGGTTATTCTCAAGATAGCTCATTTCAATTTCATTATCAAAATGACCAATATTGCAGACAATGGATTCATCCTTCATTTTTTCAAAATGTTTGGCTTTGATGACGTGAAGGTTTCCGGTTGCAGTTACAAATATGTCGCCCATTGGAGCTGCCTGTTCCATAGTTACAACTTCAATGCCATTCATGGATGCCTGTAAGGCACAGATAGGATCAATTTCAGTTACAAGGACTTTTGCACCATAGTTTTTCATGGCTTCAGCGCAGCCTTTACCAACATCACCATAGCCTGCAACTACGACAGTTTTGCCTGCTATCATAATATCAGTTGCTCTTTTAATACCGTCTGCAAGAGATTCTTTGCAGCCATAAAGATTATCGAATTTTGATTTTGTTACAGAATCGTTTACATTAATGGCTGGAAATAAAAGCTCTTTGCTTGCAGCTAAATGGTATAATCTGTGCACGCCGGTAGTTGTTTCTTCTGATACCCCTCGAATATTTTCAGCAAATTTTGTCCATTTACCAGGGGATTTATCAAGGGTTGCTTTTAATCTTTGTAATAATGCTTTTTCATCAATGCTTCCGGCTTCTTTGTCTGCAAGGGATGGGTTTTTTTCCAGATTCACCCCTTCATGCACCATCATTGTTGCATCTCCGCCATCATCAACAATAAGATCAGGACCAGTTCCATCTGGCCATGTTAATGCCTGTTCAGTGCACCACCAGTATTCATCAAGGGTTTCTCCTTTCCATGCAAAGACCTTTGCACTTTTTTTATCGGCAATGGCAGCAGCAGCATGATCCTGGGTGGAAAAGATATTACAACTTGCCCATCTCACATCAGCACCAAGTTCATATAATGTATCAATAAGCATGGCGGTCTGGATTGTCATATGAAGACTTCCCATGATTTTTAGACCTTTAAAAGGTTTTGTCTTGCCATATTTTTTTCTTAATGCCATAAGTCCGGGCATTTCTTTTTCAGATAATTGCATGTCTTTATGGCCTTCATCAGCCAGGGCAATATCCTTGACTTTATAATCAAGGTTTAAATCGATATCCTTCATAGTTAAATCCTTTTTAAAATATTATAGTCCTGCTTTTTCTCTGATTATATCAGCCTTGTCAGTTCTTTCCCATGAAAAATCTGGATCGTTTCTTCCAAAATGACCATAGGCAGATGTTTTTCGATAGATTGGGCGTTTGAGATTAAGCTCGGTGATAATTGCACCGGGTTTTAAATTAAATACTTGTTTTACAATCTCAGTTGCTTTGCTTTCAGGAATTTTGCCTGTGCCCATAAAATCAACTAAAAGAGAAACCGGTTCTGCAACACCAATTGCATAAGCTACCTGGACTTCACATTTATTGCCAAGCCCTGCTGCAACCAGGTTTTTTGCTATATATCTGCCCATATAAGAAGCAGATCTGTCAACTTTTGATGGATCTTTCCCGGAAAAGCAGCCGCCTCCATGACTTCCCTGACCACCATAGGTGTCAACAATTATTTTTCGTCCGGTTACACCGCAATCTCCCATGGGGCCGCCTATTACAAATTTGCCAGTAGGGTTTACAAAAATTTTGGTATCTCCATCCATCATATCTTCAGGAAGTGTTTTTTTGATTACTTCTTTGATAATTGCCTGCTTAAGATCATCATGGGTAATGTCAGGTGAATGCTGGCTTGAGATTACTACCGCATCAATCCTTTTTGGTTTTCCATTAACATATTCAATTGTTACCTGGGATTTGCCATCTGGTCTTAAAAAATCAAGAGAGCCGTTTTTTCTGACCTGGGTAAGACGTTTTGTGAGTTTATGGGCATAGATTATGGGCATGGGCATTAATTCAGGAGTTTCGTCAGTTGCAAATCCAAACATCAGACCCTGATCTCCAGCGCCTTGTTCTTTATGAAGTCCATCACCTTCATTTACTCCCTGGGCAATATCAGATGATTGTTGATCAATTGAAGTGATGACTGAACATGTTTGCCAGTCAAAACCCATATTTGATGAATTATATCCAATATCTTTAATTGTATTTCTGACAACACCCGGGATATCAACATAGCAACTTGTAGTGATTTCTCCTGCTACAACAACCAATCCTGTTGTTACCATTGTCTCACATGCAACTCTTCCTTCAGGATCTTCAGTTAATATGGCGTCAAGCACACTGTCTGATATCGCATCTGCAATTTTATCAGGGTGACCTTCAGTAACTGATTCTGATGTAAAAAAGATAGAATTGTTTTCTTCCATTATAAAAACTCCTTTACAATTTAAGGTTTTTGATTTATTTACTAATCAGTATATCAAAATATCTTGATATCTTTAATAACATAATGCTTATATTTAAGTCAACATAATTTTAGTATTTCATTTTTCAAATCATGGTATTATAACAATAGAAAAATATTAATTTAAAGGGAATAAAATGTCTGAAAATAATAATACAAAAGTTACAGGAATAGGGTCGGCTCTAGTTGATTTATTAATAAATGAAAATGATACATTCCTAAAAAAAATCGGAAAAGAAAAAGGGGGCATGACCCTTGTTGAAAACGGTCAGGAGATTGAAGACATATTAAACAAGACTGATAATAATCCTCAAATTGTACCGGGTGGTGCTGCATGTAATACTATCGTTGGTATTGCAAAACTCGGTGGTGATGCACAATTTATTGGGATGCGGGGCAGGGATGACTATGGTGATAGGTATGAAACTCAATTAAAAGAAAACAATGTTATACCGGAGTTTTTCTTATCTGATTTGCCAACAGGAAAAGTTTTATCTATTATTACTGAGGATGCCCAGCGATCAATGATTACCTTTTTAGGTGCATCTTCAGGTCTTGACCCTGAAAAAATAAATTCAGACATGTTTAAAAATACAAAAATTGCAATAATTGAAGGATATCTCCTTTTTAACAGAGATTTAATGATGGCATCATTAAAGGCTGCAAAACAAAGCAGGGCTGTTATAACTCTTGATCTTGCAAGCTTTGAAGTAGTGGAAGCATCAAAGGATATATTGGATGATATTATTAAAGAATATGTTGATATCCTTATTGCAAATGAGGATGAAGCTGAAGCTTTTACCGGGTTGAAAGATGAGATGCAATCATTGAAAAAAATGGCTCAAAACGTTGATTATGCTGTTTTAAAACTTGGCAGAAAAGGAAGCTTAATTGCCCATAAAGGACAGATTATAAAAATTGATCCTGTAAAAGGGGCAAATGCAATTGATACGACAGGTGCAGGTGACCTTTGGGCAGCAGGATTTTTGTTTGGAATTGCCCATGGATATTCCATTGAAAAAAGTGGAAAAATTGCATCAGCCTGCGGGTTTGAAGTTGTCCAGGTAATTGGAGCACAGATTCCGGCTTTGGGCTGGAACCGCATTAAACAGGTTATGATTGATTTTTAAAAATATTGCCAAAGCTGTTTATTTTAGTGCCATTATTACTTTCCCGGATTCAATTGCTTTTGTTTTATTCTTTTGACCAGGGTTTTTAGATATGCCAGGCTCAAGGGTCTTAGCTTCAACAATAAAAATTCTTCCCGGATCAATACCCTTATCATTAAGAATTGCATCTTTTATTGTTAAAGCTCTTGCCCTTGCAAGTTCCCTTAGTTCATCCTCATTAACTTGTATTGTTGCTTTAATTGCTTTTATAATTTGATTGGGCGTTATCTCTGAATCGTTGTTCTCAAGGGCTTTTGATTCAATTTTTTCAAAAACACTTTTGAGATAAATTTCATAATCCTCATCAGATTCAGATAATATAATATGATTTATGTCGACATCTTTGCTGCCTTGTTTTATTAAGGATTTTAATTTTTCTTCCTTTAAAACAAGATTGAATTTTTTATCAATCAATGCTGTTTTATCTTTATTTAAATTTACGTATCCTGTTATTTCAAGATTTAAGCCGGGACGTTGAGTTAATGCTTTAATAAGTGTTTCAACTTTTTTTGATGCCAGGGGGGTAATATTAAAAGCTCCCGGATCAAAGGCAATAATGTTTAAATCCTCCCCACCTCCAAACATGGCGCCCAAAAGAGAAAAAGGTGCGGTAGCAGCTTTGGTAAGAAGGTTTATAATCATTTTAACAATAATACCTCCCACACTGAATTGAGGGTCATTAAGGTCGCCTTTAACCGGCAGGTCCAGGGTGATTTTTCCCATGGGATCTTTTAAAAGTGATACTGCTAAATTCATGGGGGCATTAATTGCATCTTTACTTTTTACCTTTTCACCAAATTCAAATTGGTCTAAAAATATATTATTTTTCGAATCTATTTTTTGTTTATCAATGAAATATTTTAAATTCAGTGATAATTTTCCTTTTTGAATTTTGTAGCCTGCAAATTTACCTGAATAAGGAGTTAAATATCCAAGATCCATATTAGAGCATTTTACATCCATGTCACAAAAAAGATCTTTTTTCAGGGGATTTATTTTCCCTTTTATTTTTATTGGAGTGTGGTTGTTTACAATCATATCCATATTAATATCTGATTTTATTTTTTCTTTAGAGTCTAACCCAAGTACTTTTACATTTATTTTTGTTAATTTGGTTTTAAAATTTGGCTTAACTGATTTGTCATTAAATCTTACCTGTCCATTTTCTATGATCATTTTGTTGATTCTAATTGCAACAGGAGAGGAGGGCGATTTTTTTGATTTTGAAGTTTTTACAATTTTGGTTAAATTTATAACCCCTTTTGAATCTGTTTTGATATTTGCCAGAGGTTTAATTATTTTTATGGTTTGTATCTTTGCTGCAACAGGAGACAGGCTGATGTCCATACCTTTAATTCCAATTGCCTTTAGTTTTAAAACAGGTTTCAGTCTTTTATTATCAACCAGGAGAAAATTTTTTATATCAAGGCTGCCTTGATAATTTGCTTTTAATTGGTTCTTATCTAAACTTTTAATTGTAATTTGTCCGGAACTTGAAAAATCTCCACTGGATAATACCAGATTTAAATATTGATCTACAAAAGGCTGAAATTCATTGAGGTTGATTTTATTGACTTTGAGTGATAGATCAGCTTTTAAAGGATTTATCTCGATTTCACCGGCAATATCCACGTTACCTTTTTTATTGAGATTAAAACTCAGGTCAGTCTTAGTCTTTTCTTTAGGAAGAGTTGACAACATTTTTGTATGTAGATTTATATTATCAATAAGGATCAAACCTTTATCCTTTGATATAATATCCTTTGCCAAAAGGGAATATTTTTTAATTTGCATATCAGATATTTGAATGTTCCAGCTATCAGAGTCCTTTTGATCACTGCCCAAATTGGTTTGTCCTTTGGATTTAGATGGAGCCAGGGCTTGAAAGTTTATGCGATTATCTCTGATTCTAAATACATTGCAATTTGCATTTGTGCTGGATATGTTTTTTATATTAATTAATCGGGTTTTAGTGTCAGCCTGTGCATCTTTAACAACAAAGTTTTGAAGAGAAAAAATATCTTGTTTCCCTTTTAGGTCATTTAGCGTAACCAAAGCATTTTTAATGGAAAATTTTTTACAATTAATTGCAAATTCCATGGCTTTTTCTTCAGGTTTGACTGAATCTTTTTTTGACGGGGCAGAAAAAAGTCGATAGATATTTAATTGGTCAGAATTATTTAATAAAAGTGAAATATTGGGAGAAATGAGAGATATATCATTGAAATTAATATCCCCCTTTAGAATATCTGATCGGTCAAGAGATATATTGAATTTATCAATTTTAAAAACAGGATTGTCTTTAAGATCAATTATTTTAAGATTATATATTCCCAATGTACCTGATAAAAATATCTCTGGTAAGGATTTTTGGTCTCTAACCTGTGAAAAGCCAATGGATAATGACATATCCATTGATCCATGTTTAAGCTGCATATTGGTTTTAAGTGGAATATAATCATAATAAGTTTTTAAATCTATATTTTTAAAGTCTAATGACATCTGTGTTGTTTTTGATTTTATAAAAGGCTTGGTTTTTGCTTTAATTGCCAGGGGTGAGCCATTAAAATTAACAGAAAAATGAGGTGTTACAAAAATATCCATGTCAGTATCTGAATTTGAAATAAACGGGATCCCAATTTCCATTTTAGAAAAGGTATGGGTCTTATTTTTAACTTGATCATGGATAATAACTTTACCATTCTTTAAAATAATATTTGAAACAGCAAAATTTAAAGTTTTAGATTGTCTATTATCTTTTTCATTGATATGGGACTCTTTATTTGAAGGTTGATTAATAAGATCACTAAAATTATATTTTTGATTTTTGTAGCGTATGGTATTTAAAAACAAACCGTCAATTTTAATCTCTTTTATCACAGGTCCTAAATTGAAAATAGAATTTATCTGAATATTTATAAAAAGATTATCAAAGGAAAAAAAAGTCGCATCTGATTTTTTTTCTTTGACATTAAAATTTTGTACGTTTAAATACAGTGAATAGGGATTAAACTTAATTTTTTGAATAGAAACAGATCGTCCAAGAGCAGAACTGAACTTGTCAACGGCAATTTTATGGAGAATTTGAGGCAGGATAAAAAATCCAAAAAGCGTATAAAATATGAAAAAAATGCCTGCCCAAAGAAAATATTTTTGTTTTTTGCCAAGGTTTTTGTATTTTGAAAATAAATTCATATTTTGCCTGTCCTTTTTGGATAAACTATAGTTAAGCTAAACTTATCA
The DNA here is from genome assembly GCA_964612755.1 of uncultured Desulfobacterales bacterium. Classification (GTDB taxonomy): domain Bacteria; phylum Desulfobacterota; class Desulfobacteria; order Desulfobacterales; family Desulfobacteraceae; genus JAIOSM01. The sequence goes on from CAZTEM010000074.1 coordinate 7,398, forward strand.
CTCAGAAGGTATTTCCCAATATGCTGTAGCTGTCAAACCCTTATGCTTTTTATAAATTAAATTATTTTTTTCAATGGTTTTAAGATAATCAGTTATTATTTTAGTCAATTCTTTATCATCCTTATCTGATATTTTTCTAAAAAATGTTAATTGAGTCTGTAACTCTTTTTTAAGCTCTATTGTCTCTTCCCATTCTATTTTGTCAAATGTTAATTCAGGAAAATAACCCATGGAAAATAATAAATTCAATTTGAATAAGAAATTTTGGGGTTTATCTTCTAAAGGTCGATTCATTAATATTTTCCATAGTGAATCAAGAATGTCATGTTTTTGTTTTTTTGCCCATCCTTTTATTATACATCCACGTCTGGAAGCTTTTATCATTTTATAGAATGATTCTGGTGTGGATATGGCAGGAGACATAAAGGCTGCCACAAGGTCAAATTTTTTCTGCCATTTTTTTTGTTTTAAATTAATTTTATTCCAGTCTAAATGCAGAAATTTGACTCTATATTCAATGTTCTCCGGGATATCTGCCAGGCAGCGCTTAATCATTCCTTTTGAAAAATCAATGGCTGTAACATTGCAATTGTTTTTTGCAAACTCTTTTGCCATCAGACCTGTTCCACATCCAATCTCAAGTATATTGCAGTTTTTAAATATTAGTTTGTTTTTTTTTAAAAGTTTAATTATTTTATCTGTTTTTCTTGATGCAAGTTCATTGTTCTGAGTATTATAAGTAATGGATGCATTATCCCAGTATTCAGTTGTTGAGAAACCTGTATGTATTTTATAAGTATCATCGGTTTTTTTATTGGTGTTTTGCTTAATACTATCCCATTGATTTACCCAGAAATTTTCGTTAAATATGTTGTGATTCATAAAAAAGTCCACAATATTCTTTGTTTAAATTAATAGGTATACTATCATACAATCAATAGATACAAAATATTTTGATTGTTTTTTACCACAGAATATATAAATTCATTCGGATATATCTTGCCTTTTCACTCTTGTTATGGCAATTTAGTGGAATTTATTGCTTGGATTTTAATTTTGTATAATTTCTTGGAGGTATGACTATCGTATTATGGAAGAACATTATAACCCGATAGATGTTGAGCCAAAATGGCAACGATATTGGAAAGAAAATCAAATATTTAAAGTTATAGAAGATAAGTCAAAGAAGAAATATTATCTTTTAGAGATGTTTCCATATCCATCAGGGAAAATACATATGGGGCATGTGCGAAATTATACAATCGGTGATGTCGTTGTAAGATATAAAAGAATGAAAGGGTTTAATGTTATTCATCCCATGGGCTGGGATGCTTTTGGTATGCCTGCTGAAAATGCTGCCATTGATAATAATACCCATCCTGCAGCGTGGACCTATGAAAATATTAATGCCATGCGTGGGCAGCTTAAAAAAATGGGATTTTCCTATGATTGGGATAGAGAAATAGCAACTTGCAGACCTGAATATTATAAATGGGAACAATGGCTTTTTTTAAAAATGCTTGAAAAAAATATGGCATATAGAAAAGAGTCCTATGTTAATTGGTGTGAAAAATGCCAGACTGTTCTTGCCAATGAGCAGGTAGAATCTGATAAATGCTGGAGATGCGGAGAAAATGTTCACCAGAAAAAATTATGGCAATGGTTTTTTAAGATTACAGATTATGCAGATGATCTGCTTGAACATTGTAATAAACTGCCGGGCTGGCCTGATAAAGTTACAAGGATGCAGACAAACTGGATAGGCAAAAGCATTGGTTCGGAAGTCAAATTTAAAATTGATGGTGCCAGACAGGATAGTAAAGACAAAAATATTGCTGTTTTTACAACCAGACCTGATACTTTATTTGGCTGTACTTTTATGTGCCTTGCTCCAGAGCATCCTCTTGTTGAAAGATTATCCCGAGGAACTTCCCAGGAATCCATAGTTGATAATTTTGTAAAAAAAATAGCAACTCAGGAAAGATCAGCCGAGGGCATTGAAAATTACGAAAAAGAGGGTGTGTTTACAGGAGCATATTGTATTAATCCTGCAACCAATGAAAAAATTCCTGTGTATACTGCAAATTTTGCATTAATGGAATATGGAACCGGTGCTGTTATGTCTGTTCCTGCACATGATCAAAGGGATTTTGAATTTGCAAAAAAATATGGTCTTGAAATAAAAATTGTTATAATGCCAGAATCAGAAGATCTTGATGAGAATAGCATGACCTGTGCTTATTCAGGTACAGGCTGCCTTGTGAATTCTGATAAATTTAATGGTCTTGAAAATAAAAAAGCCATTGATGAGATAACAGAATGGCTTGAAAAACAGGGCAGGGGTAAAAAAACCATTAATTTCAGGTTGCGTGATTGGGGTATATCAAGGCAAAGATACTGGGGAACACCAATTCCGGTTATTCATTGTCCTGATTGTGGTATTGTACCTGTGCCTGAACAGGATCTTCCCGTGACACTTCCGGAAAATGTTGATCTTCTTGCAAAAGGCGGGTCTCCCCTTGCGAGCCTGGAATCATTTACCAAAGTTGAGTGCCCAAAATGCAAAAGACAGGATGCAAAAAGAGATACTGATACAATGGATACATTTGTTGAGTCTTCATGGTATTTTTTAAGATATTGCAGCCCAAGGTATGAACAGGGAATGTTTGACCCGGAATCCGTTAAATACTGGATGCCTGTGGATCAATATATAGGTGGTGTTGAACATGCTGTTATGCATCTTTTGTATTCAAGATATTTCATGCGGGTCTTAAATACCTTTGATATGGTGAATTTTAAAGAGCCGTTTGCAAAACTTTTAACTCAAGGAATGGTATGTAAAGAGACTTTAACATGCCCTGAGCACGGTTTTATTTTCCCTGAGGATTCTGAACTTAAATCAGATGGTAAAGTGATTTGTAAGAAATGTAATAGCAATGTCAAAGTGGGTCGCGTTATTAAGATGTCCAAATCAAAGAAAAATGTTATTAATCCCAATGATTTGCTAAACAAATATGGAGCTGATGTTACAAGACTTTTCTGTCTTTTTGCTGCTCCTCCTGAAAGAGATCTGGAATGGAACCCTGATGGTGTTGACGGTTGTAACAGGTTTATTAATAGAGTCTGGAGGCTCGTTAAAAAATATAATGATTTTTTATCAGATACTGCACCATACACAGGGAAAGCATCAGATTTATCTAAATTTGCAAAAGATATTTATATAAAAGCTAATCAGACAATAAGAAAAGTTACTGATGATATTGAGGATGATTTTCATTTTAATACGGCAATCAGTTCTGTAATGGAACTTGTTAATGCATTATACGCCATGGAACAAGATGTTAATGCTTTTGATCATGAGATGAAACAGGTGTTAAGCTTTTGCATTGAAAATATTCTTATTCTTCTTTCGCCCATTGTCCCGCATTTTTCTGAAGAATTATGGGAGAAATGTGGTAGAGCATCAAGTATAATTGAGCATCCTTGGCCCGAATATAGAAAAGATTCTCTTCAGACAGATGAAATTATTGTTGTTGTTCAAGTCAATGGTAAGTTAAGATCAAAATTCACAGCAGATGTTAATACCGATGAAAAAGAGATAAAAAAACAAGCCTTATCTGACAAAAAAGTATTAAAACATATTTTGGATAAGGATATAAAAAAGGTTATTATTATTAGAAAAAAACAGACACTTGTAAATATTGTGGTTTAGAATGAAAAAAATTTTATTATTGATTTTTGTTTTAAGTTTGAGCTTTGTAACCTCATGTGGGTATAAATTTGCCGGTGGTGGGTTTTTACCTGGAAAAACAAAATTTGTTACTGTGAAAGTATTTGAAAATAAAACTTCTGAAAACGGTGCTGAAATAATATTTGCCCATGCATTAAGTATGGAGTTAATGGCAAAGAGTGATTCTAAAGTTGTTGATATCAAGACTGCCGATGCATATTTTTCAGGAGTTGTAAAATCGATCTCTATCTCGACATTGACAAAAACGTCTGATGATGCTGCAATTGAAAGAAGAGTTTCTGCAATCATTGATCTTAGGATGATCGGTAAGAATGGTGACCTTTTATGGTTTGTCAAAGATTTTCAGGGCAGAGAAGACTTTAAGGTAACAACTAAAAATACAACAGATATGGCATTGAGGACTTTGGCAATCACTAAGATTGCCGAGAGAATTGCTCAAAAAGTTGTTGGTATAATACTGGAAGATTTTTAATAAACATTAGAGATAAAACAGGATTTATAAATAATAATTTCTTTATAAATCCTGTTTTGATGTATAGTTAATCTTTATAAGAGCTTTGCAAGTTTAGCAATTCTACGCCCGGCAGTTTTTTTATGGAATATATTTTTTTTTGCAGCGTTGTGAAAAGCAGATTGTGCTTCTTTGAACAGATCAATAAGATTGTCATCACCAGCTTCTTTTGCAGCAAATAGTTTTTTTTCAAGGGTCTTTGTCTGGGTTCTGGTTGTTTTATTTCTTTCTCTTCTAACAACGCTTTGTCTTGCTCTTTTTAATGCAGATTTATGGTTTGCCAACTTTTAATACTCCTTATAAAGTAGTTAATTATGTATAATATAATTTTTAAAACAATTATCATCAAATTTAAATGTAGAAATCTACTTGATTTTTTAAGAATTGTCAAGAAAAATTTATGAAAAAAATTTTAAAAAGCACGTTCCTTGTGAGCTTTGCAACCTTAATAAGCCGTATCCTTGGAGTTGCTCGGGATGTTTTAATTGCAAATATATTTGGAGCTGATTTATATACTGATATCTTTTTTTTATGTTTCAGGGCTCCTGATTTTTTACGTAAAATGTTTTCAGAAGGCATATTAAGCAGTGCATTTATCCCTGTTTTTTCCAGATATCATGACGAACAGGGGAAAACCAAAGCATTTGAAATGTTTAACTCAGCCCTGGTTTTTATCTCTGTTTCAGCTTCGGTAATTACAATTTCAGGGATTATTTTTGCTCCCATGGTTATTACCTTTTTGTTTCCTGAATTTGCAGCAAATTCTTATGAATTCAGCCTTGGAGTCTTAGTCTCCAGAATTATGATGCCTTATTTGATATTTATTTTCCTATTGGCTGTTTGTATGGGGGCATTAAATTCCATGGAAAGCTTTATTTCATCAGCTTTTGCTCCGGTTATTTTTAATATAATAATAATTTTGTTTACATTAGCTGTTTGTAAATATTTTGATCCGCCTGTTATTGGGCTTGCATTGGGTGTGACAATAGGTGGGTTGACTCAGCTTATATTTCAAATACCGTTTCTTAAACAAAATAATATTTTTAATATCAATAAATTAGTATTTTTTCATCCGGGAGTTATTAAATTCCTTAAAAGATTATTTCCAAGTATCATTGGTGCAGGGTCTTTTCACTTTAATTTATTAGTTGCAAGTTTTTTTGCATCTTTTCTGGGAAAAGGAAATATTTCCTGTCTCTATTATGCTGACAGGCTGGTGCAACTTCCAATGGCACTATTTTCTGTTTCTATTTCCATTGTTTTTTTACCTTTATTTTCCAGGCAAGCTGCCAAGAAAGATAAGTCCCTGATGGTTTTTTTGCACGCCCTTAGATTTTTATTTTTTTTAATTATTCCTGCCATGGCAGGTCTGATTTTATTAAGAGAACCAATAGTTAAGCTCTTTTTTTTCCATGGAGCATTTGATCTTGCAGCAGTAAATAATACTTCTGAAATACTTTTGTTTTTGGTCCTCGGGCTATGGAGCTATGCGGGCACGCGAATTTTTGTCTCTTTTTTTCATGGTCGTTCAGATATGCGAACTCCTTTTATTGCCGGGGCGGTTTCAATTTTATTCAATTTTATATTGTCCATGGTTTTAGTTAATATTTTTGGGTTTAAAGGCCTTGCAATATCCATATCCATATCTGGAGTTTTAAATTTTTTAATATTATTTATTCAATTACAGTCAAAAAAATTACTTTCTTATAAAGATATTGGTTTTTCTGCTTGCAGAGCTGTTTTTATTTCTGGTATAATGTATTTTGTAATTAAGATATTGATATTACAAATAAATAAGATTTCAGGTTTTGAACTGCCAAATTTGGTAAATATTGCAATATCAATAACTATTGGTGTGTTAGTATATTTTATACTTAATTTATTGATTAAAAGCCCTGAAATTAAGTTGATAAGATATGAGGTTTTAAGAGCTTTTAAAAATAAGTAATATTAAATTTAAGGACTTAATGGTTTTTTCAAGGAATATTATGTTTACAGGAGGGATTGCAGTGCTTTTTATACTGTTGTTCCTTATCATATTCAGCCATGATGGTATTGTTGATTTTTGTCATCTTTCAAAAGAAAAAGCATATATTATATCGGATAATTTGAAAATTGAAAAGAAAAATTTAAATTTAATAATAGAAATTAATAGATTGAAAAATGATAAAGAATATATTGAGCACGTTGCAAAACATGAATTTGGCATGGCAAATTTTGATGAATTGGTATTTAGAACTATTTCAAATAAGGGAACCAGTATGAAATTGGGGATGATGCAGTGAATAATAAAATTATTACCGAGGAACTTGCAAAATTATATGAAAAACAAGGATATTTAGAAGATGCCTTGCAATCTTATTCATCACTTTATAAAAAAACCGGTAAAAAAGAATTTGCAAAAGCCATTGAAAATTTAAAAAATAAGATAACCCCGACTGAAAAAAAATCTGTTACAGCCCCAGTGAAAAATTATAAAGGCGAAGCTTTAAAACTTTTTGAGAAATGGCTGAATATGGTTATCTTGGAAAAGGAAGTTCAAGATTTTAAAAAAATTCAAGCAAAACAAGAGTAATGTTTTTAAATGGGTTATTGCTCTTTTACAATTCTGAATCCTAAACTATTTCTTTTGGTCATTGGTTTATAAAAATTTCGTTGGGCACTTCTAAGATAAATTGGTCTTTGGTACCACCCTCCACCTCTTATTATTCTATGTTTTCCTTTGGTTGAAACCGGGTTAACAATATTATTTTTATATGTATCAGTTACTGGTCCGGTTTTGCCTGTCCAGTGTTTCCAGACACAGGAATCCTGCACCCATTCTTGGACATTGCCATGCATATCATATATGCCCCAGGCATTTGGTGCTTTTGTCTTAACAGGATGTGCCTGGAAATTTCCCGGAGGATTTTGTTCACCTGAATTCGCACAATACCAGGCAGTTTTATTTAATACAGGGTCAATTGTTATACACGAATTTTGTGAAATTTTTCCATTTGAAAATGCAGTTGTACTACCGGCTCTACAGGCAAATTCCCATTCTGCCTCGGTGGGGAGCCTGTATTTGTCTGTCTTTTCAAATTTATTTAAAACTCTGATGAATTCAATACATTGATTCCAGGATACTGAATCCACAGGGTATTTTTTCCCTTGAGCCTTTGCTGTGGATGGGTTGAATCCTACAAGCCTTTTCCATTGCCCCTGGGTCACTTCTGTTTCTTGAATATAAAATGATTTTGATATGATCACCTTATGTAATTTTTCATTCCATCTGTGCCCGGTTTCACTTTCAGGGCTCCCCATTGTAAATGATCCGGAATAAACAGGGATAAATCTCATGCCGAGCGAATTGGTATATATTCCATCTGCAATACTATTTTGCTGTATAAAAATACAAAGGATAAACATTATTAAAACAAAGACGATTTTTTTCATTTTTTTGATGTCCCCGTAATATAGAAGATATATTAATAATTGACATTCTTAAATTTAATAGTACAATATTTTTTAATAATACTCCAATGATTAATTATCAGCAATTCTCGGTCAAAAATTATTTTTAAAATTAACAAGTGTAATATAGTCAAAATATTTACATACAATTTTGCCTTTTTGGTTATTATAGAAAAATAAAAGGAAGAAGTGAGGCTTGGATATGCTTTTGCATCTTAGGGTTTCACTTGAAACAGATGCGCTGCAAAAGCATATCCAAACCTCACTTTACCCGATCTTATACTCTGAAAGACAATATGACATTGTTGTTTTATA
>CAZTEM010000075.1:0-15370 GCA_964612755.1 uncultured Desulfobacterales bacterium
AAAACTTTTTACACTATTATTCTGACTGGGAGATAACAGGATTTTTCTGTTGACTCTAACAGGCTATATATTATCAAAATTATTATATTGTCTTGCAGGGTATCAGATTGGGTAAAGTGAGGCTTGGATATGCTTTTGCAGCGCATCTGTTTCAAGTGAAACCCTAAGCTGCAAAAGCATATCCAAGCCTCACTTCTTCCATTTATTTCCTCGTATAATAACCAGATATGCAAAATTGTATATAGATATTTTAATTATATTATACTATTACACCTGTTAATCTTAAAAATAATTTTTAACCGGGAATTGCTGTTCTCTTTATCAAATTATAGCCAATAGTTTGTAAATAATATAAAATATGGCATACATGTTGCTCCTTTAATAAACTAAAGATAAAAATTGGCATATTACAGGAAAAAATTGCCTGCGATTTTATAAAAGAACTTTGACCTTAAGCATTTAACAGAAGAGTCGATAAAGTATACAAAGGAGATGAAACATGGAAAAACTTGCCCGTAAAATTGAAAAGATACTCCAGGAAAAAATCTTTTTGTTTCAAAGCCTTATTGAATTGCTCAAGGAAGAGAACGAGTATATCCTTAATATGGATATTAATTTATTATGGGATGTAACCAATAGAAAAAAAGAACTGGCTTTAAAAATAGAGAACGCAAGAGATGAACTGTTAATTCTGCTTGAGGAAGAATCCATTGAGTTTGATATGGGAAAAATCGGTTTCAGCCTTTCGAAATTAATCAAGAGTCTTCCTGTCCTTCGAGAAACCCGATCAGATTTAAGACGACTAAATATTATTATAGATAATTTAAAAGACGAAATCGTAAGGATGTCCTCTGAGAGTACCAGATATGCCAAAGAATATATGATGGTTATTGATGATGTTATATGCACCATTGTTGATACGGCTCAGATGGATGAGTATGGGAAGTCGGGAACAGTGCTGAAAACAAAGCAAGGCAATTGTTTTATCAACGCAGAGGTGTAAAATGTCAGGCATAGGATCAACTTTAAGCATAGCAAAAACTGCGATTCAGGCTCAGCAATATGGGCTGAACATAACAGGCAATAATATTGCCAATGTTAATAATCCCAATTATAGTGTGCAGTCGGCAGAGCATAAAAATATGACCCCTGCACTTTATGCAGGTTTTCTTTTTGGTACTGGTGTCCAGATTGATCAGGTACAGCAAAGTGTTGATAAACTATTGGAAAACAGATTAACCGCTCAAAAATCAACCCAGGAATCTTATATTGAACAAGAATCATATATTAATATATTGGAAGGGTTTTTTGATGAGAATTCTGATACAAGTATTAATACGCTTTTATCAGAGTTCTGGAATTCATGGCAGGATTTGTCTGATAACCCCCTGGGCTCAGCTGAAAGAGTGAACATACATGAAAATGGACAAAAACTTGCAGCCAGGTTTAAATCTGCATTTATTGATTTGAGCGATTTGTCAAAAGATATTCGATCGGAAATCGAATCAGGTGTTACCAAAATCAATTCCCTTACATCAAAAATTGCAGATATGAACAGGCAGATAGTTGGTCTGGAACTTGGCAGGACAGCTAATGACCAGAGAGACCAGCGCAATGCATTAGTCGATGAATTAGGAGAGATGATTGATATCAACAGCTTTGAAAAACCAAACGGTGCAATTATTATTAATGCAGCCACAGGCTTTTCCATTGTAAGCGGAGTTGATACAAATAAGCTCGTGGTCCAGAATGGCAATGTAATGTGGAGAAGTTCCTATGGTGCAAATCTGGATATTTCCGATAAAATTTCAGGAGGGAAGCTTGCAGGTTGGCTTGAAATGAAAGATGATATTATTCCGAAATATTCAAATCAATTAAAAGTTTTATCCAGGGAAATGATATGGGCAATGAATTATCAGCATTCCCAGGGTGCAGGGCTTGACTATTTTACAGGCATAATGATTGGTAATTATAAAGCTGATGATAGTGAATGGCTTTCAAGCCTGGAATTTGGTGATAAGATTGATTATTCCAAAGATTTTACGATCTGGACCAAGGATACAAGCGATGCTGCAGCACAATTTAGAAAAACTCTTATTGATATGGGGATTTCCCAGGCTAAAATTTCTGACTGGCAGGGTTCAGCCTTAAATTCGTCCCAGGCAAAATATAAACTCACTGTGGTTGATGGAGCAGAAATCGGAGATAAAGAGGTTATTGAAACAAATGCAAATAACCTTGCTGAAGTGTGGGGCTCAACTTCCGGCGGTGCTGTCACAGCTTTGGATAATATTATGGCAGAGCAGACCCTGATGATTTACGATGGACCTTCCGGCACCCGGACAATTGATATAAAAGACACAGGAGGAGATGCAAAAAGGTCAGCCGCATCAATAGCAAAGGCTTTAAACAATATTGACGGAGTTACAGCTTTTGCCTCGGAAACCCAGGCTTTGTTTGATATTTCAAATATTATGACCTCCAGTGCTGCTTCTGCTACCCAGGTTGGAGATGAGGTTCAGTTTTCTCTTTATATTGATGGTATGGTATATGATAGAAGTTTTGTTGTGGATTCAAGCCTTGGTACTGTGGCTGATCAGTTTGAGAGTACATTAAGGCTTGCTGCCAGTGAAATTAATAAATTAAATGAAGACGAAGATATATATATAGATAGAACAGGGTCAAGTAATCTTTTGCAGATCGCGTCAAAATCCGGCAGGACAATTGGTGTACAGGATCTTGAAGTCGTTGATAATGCCGGCATAAGAATGACAGATTTTTCAGGGTTTAATCAGGGAGATATTGTTACATTTACCTTAAGTTCTGACGGTATACCAACAACCAGTACAAATATTTCAGTTGATTTAACCGGAGTTGATACAACAAATCATGATGAAATGGTTTCAATCTTTTATTCTGCATTTAATAATGCATTGGATGGCGAACCTTTTAATGTTTCAACAGAAGATTATATTAATGGCGCAGGGCTTAATACAAGTTCAATTGTGATAAGAACAACAGATGGCTCAAATCTTACCCTGGCAGATCCAAGAGGTGATACAGGTGATAATGCCACAATCGATATGGTATCACTTGCAGGAACAGTATCTTCAGGTACAGGCAATACAATACTGGAATTTTCCTCTGGTGCTGGAGTTACAGATACAGAGACATTCAGTTCCCTTACTACTTCCGGAGATAATATTACATTTTCATTGCCTAGAACAGCATCTACTGCACTGGCAGGTACTACTGAAGTCATATATGAGACATCAGCAGGTGGGAATACTACTTCAGCTTTAATAGTTGGAACAATTACAACCATAGTTGATGCCGGAATGTCCATACTTTCCACTGAATTAAGTAATCAGGGGTTGTATGGCACTTCAGGAACAGCTGTCAGCGGAAGTTCAATCCTTACCCTTGGCGGAGAAGACGGGTTTACAGATTTTACAGCAGGGGATGATATATCTTTTGATGTTGATGGTATATCTGTTGCTTATACAGCAGGACCCGGAACCACAGAAATAGAGCTTGCAATAGAGCTTGAAACTGCTCTTACAGCAGCTTTAATAACTCCTTTTGCAGATCCTGATTATACAATTATAAGAGCTGGGAAATCAGTCTCAATAATTAAAGATAAAGATCTGGAAGATCCCATTGCAATAACAAATTTTGCAGAATCAGGATCCAATGATGCAAAACTTAAAATTAAAACCGGCACAGGCAAGGGAACAAGTTCGCCGGAAAATGATTTGTTAGAATCCAATGATACCTATAGAGATTTTGCAACCTCATCTTTGTACCATGACAAGGGGATTATCAAGTGGGAAAAATTTAACAGGTATGGAATTTCAACTGGTGCATCCGGGCTTATAAATGTTGAAGATGAAGGACAAGTAAATATTGTTGAAAACGGAGCAACCACTCTATCTTTTAATATCTCAAAGGGTTCCCTTGTTGCCGGAAATACTTTGACTATTAATACAAACACTTCAGGCAGACCAGATCCATTGAATCTTAGAGTTGCAAATCAGGCAAACAGCAAAAATGATATTTATCATTTTAAAGTAATATCAGGTGGAAAAGTAGGTCATGTGCCTGCAACAGGCGATGAGCCATTGGTGATTGAATGGCAGAATAGTGTGGATTCAGGGCGTTTTACCATAGAAGGTCATGATCCTCCCTATACCCCGGTCGGGGCAGTTGAAATTAAAGTTGACGGTATGATTTTAAATTTTCATGATGGCACATTGTTTTCCAAGGATGTTTTTACTATTACTACAGATTCCCTTGGCAATCCTGTTTCCACAAATGATTCAGGGCAGCCTTCAGGAGAGAGAATGTCAGACTGGCATTGGACAATGAGCTCTTTTTCAGATCAATTTAATATGCAGACCCAGGGTATGAGAACTTTAGTAACCAGTGATAAACAATTGAAATTTGGACCTTCTGATCATTTTTATTCAGTAAAAAATATTGAGTTTTCAGGTCAGAATGGCTTTGCAAGTGAGAATTGTTCAATTATAGTTAAAAATTGGGATGCAATTGATTTTTCTGTTTCTGATTTAAGGTTTCAACGGGCAGGAGACCGATGGGGAGTTCCCAATGATCCAACAGGCGGGAATTTGCAAATAATCCCTGCTGGCGGAGATGACGATGGTTTTGATGTGGATTTTACAGGTGATGGTTTATCTGATCTTAGAATTAATTTTACAAAAAAAGTTACAGGAAACGGTTATGTTGAATTTGATTTTGAAAAGCAGAATCCCAATGATATAAGCTATGCTTTTTCCGATGATGCATCTTCGTCATCAGGTCTTGTTGCAGCTCTTGGAGTTAATACTTTTTTCAGCGGGTATGATCCTCTTACCATGAAAGTAAATGACCAAATGGGCGATACAAAATATGTTGCTGCAGGTCAAATAAATGCTTTGACAGGGGAAATTACCCAGGGGGATAATACAAATGCTCTTGCCATGACAAATATTCAACACCAGACCCAGAATATGAAATTATGGACTTTTTCAAGGGGGAATGATGCTTTCTCAAGCCTCACAGAAGCAAGCTTTAATGAATATTACAATACAATCATAGGGGAATTAGGAGTAAGATCCAGAGGTATTAAGAGTTCAAAACAATATGCTGATATTATGGTAAATAATATTACACAACAGAGAGATTCCGTATCTGGTGTATCTCTTGATGAAGAAATGATCAGGCTTATGAAATATCAGCATGCTTTTTCAGCAGCATCTAAGCTCCTAACTGTTGCAGATGAAATGCTAAACACTCTGATTGCAGTCAGATAATAAAGGAGGAGATATTAAATGCGAGTTCCCAATATAAGTATGTATGATACATCAAGATATCAGCTTGGTGACCTCACAGAAAGGCTGAGTAAAACAAATCAGGTGATTAGCACTTTAAAACGTATTAATTCCATGGCAGATGACCCTGTTGGTATAAGTCAGGTTTTGAGCCTGAAAACAAGTGTTGGTAATCTTGAACAACTAAATAAAAACATTGCCATGGGAAAAACCTGGCTTGAAGGATGTGAAACTTCATTGCAGACTGTACAGGATCAACTTAATCGGGCAAAAACATTGAGCAGCCAGATGGTAAACGCATCTACAAGTCCAAGTGAACGGGCAGATGCTGTTGAAGTTGTCAAGGGAATGATTGATCAGATTATGACCCTTAGCAATAAACAGGTTAATGGGAGTTATATATTTTCCGGTGTAATGAATGATGTGAGATCTTTTACATTTGATGATAATAATAATCCTTCAAAAGTGATTTATAATGGCGATACTACCCCGTTTGCAGTGAAAGTCGGCAAAGAAAGCAAGCTTGATGTGGGGAAAAACGGTGATAAAGTTTTTACAGAAGATATTATTACAATTGACAGCACAAATAATAAACTTGTTTTTCGAGAAGATACAGGAGAGGGCGCACATTCAAAGGTTACTCTCGAAGCAATAGTACCTGATGGGAAATACAATAAGGAAGAACTTTCAGTTATAGTGAGAAATGTGATGAATGCCGCTTCTAAAGAGCGTGGCTATGGAATTGATTATGAAGTTGAATATAATAATCTGGACAGGAAATATACTATTAGGGATGCTGGTAAACATGACGGATATTTTAGATTTGATCTTTTATGGGAGTCTGGCGAGACACCAAGAATATCTCAAATGAAGACCTATGGAGTTATTAAGGAAGGAGTTAATGTTAATGTCATAGATGATTCGGTATTAAAATATTCAACACCGGAACCTGCCGGCACATCGCCATTAAGATTGACATATAAAGGCAATGGTCTATGGGGTGTTTTAAATAACCCGGGTTATGCAATCCCAACGGAAATCCCCGGTACAGAAAATCAGGTGAAACTTGACCTGACCGGTAATGGAATAACTGATATACTTGTTACGTCTGAAGCTGCTGTTCAAAATGGCGGTTATATAGAATTTGATATTGTGTCAGGGTCCAATGACCACAGTATTGGAACTGATTTGGGGTTTAAATCAGGGGATGTTTCATCAATTCCCATTGTGAGTGATTCTGAAGCTGTATTAAAAACATTTGATCATACGAATAATGTTATTGATTTTCAGGAGAATGTCGGAGCAGGACTTGCAACTTATAGTGCTTCAATCCCTGTGGGAGATTATTCAGATATGAATGATCTTGCTGCTGCCATAGAAGATGCCATGGAAGTAGCCTCTGGTAATAATATAAATTATTCTGTCAAGTATAGCACCCAAACCCACAGATTTACATTTGACGGTACAGGAACAGGTTTGACTCAATTGAATCTTTTATGGAATACCGGAACAAATAATGCTTTGAGCGCTGCAACTGAGCTTGGATATAATAATGCTGCAGATGATGCAGGTGCATTGGCATATACAGGTGATAATGATGTGGGCTTAATAAATATTATTGCAGGAACCAATGATATAATAAATTTTAAAGAGATAATTGGCAACAGCAGTTCAGAAGAAACAAGTGAATTAACTGCTCAAATCCCGGCAGGTCAGTATACAGATATAAATATTTTTGCAGCTGCTGTTGAAGAAGCAATGGAAAATGTTTCAGCACAAAAGGGAAATTGGGTTGACTATGAGGTCACATATAGTAATATAAGTCATAAGTTCACCATAAAAGAAGATGGTGATTATCAGGACAGGAAGCTTAAAGATCTTGATATTCTTTGGGGTACTGGAAGTGATCATGGTGTAAATGCTGCTTCGACAATGGGGTTTAGAGACAATGATATCTCTTTGACAATTGCCAGGAGTGATGAAGCAAAATGGGGGATTTTTGAGACATTGTTTGATTTAAAACAAGCCCTTGGTAAAAATGATATTGATGGAATAAGCAGGGCAATGACCAGAATCGATACACATTATAACAGCATAACCTCAGAGATAGCTGATATTGGTATGAAACATAACAGACTTGGAGTAAGGGAAGCTGTGAGTAGTGAAACTCAACTCAGTCTTACAAAGAGAAGATCTTTTATAGAAGAAGCAGATGTTGTCAAGGCAATTATGGATTTACAGGCTGCCCAGACAGCATATAAAGCATCATTGAGCTCAACTTCTAAAATTATTAATACAAGTTTAATGGATTATATGTAACTAAAAAATGTTAATTCTGACTCGAAAAGTTGGTGAAAGTATTAATGTCGGTGATAATATTGTTATCAAGGTTGTTGAATCCGGCAGGGGGAGTGTTAGAATCGGAATTGAAGCGCCAAGAGAGATTACGGTTTTAAGACAGGAAGTTTTTGAATCAATCCAGAGAGAGAATATTAAATCTGCAAAAGGCGAAAAGGCTGATATAACAAAAGCTGCAAGATTGATTGGAAATAAGGAGTCAAAAAAGAAATAATGGAGTTGAAAACAAGACAATTTGGCAAGGTTGAAATAGATGAGACTAAAATAATCACAATGCCTTTAGGAATACCGGGGTTTAGTGATAAAAAGAAATATGTTCTTTTGCAAAGGGAAGAAACTGCACCTTTTTATCTGTTTCAATGTGTGGATGACCCGGACCTTGCTTTTATTATTATTGAGCCCACAAGATTTTTTCCTGAGTATACAATAGCAGAAGAACAGCTCAACAAGTTTGTCTCCTGGAATTTATCTAAAGAGGATTTTTCCTGCTTTGTAATTGTAACAATTCCAAAAGGCAATCCTGAAAAGATGACGGCAAATTTTATAGCCCCTCTTATAATTAATAATCAGTTAAAAGAAGGGATACAACTGATTTTTGAAGACAGCTCTTACTCTCATCAGCACATGCTTTTAAATTAAACAATTATACGTTTTCGTTTAAAAGAAAACCAGTAAGATTTTTCATTTTTTCATGCAGTTCAATTAAATCATCAGGCGGAAGTTGTCGAATAACTTCGTTTGTATCTTTATCAACAACTCGTATGATAACTTCATGCGTGCTCTGGTGGACACTGAAACTAAGCCGTGTTTGAATAGTGTCAGATAATTCGCCAAGCGCATCTATCATGCCTTCAACTTCTTTGACTGAAAGATTTTTGCCATCTATCTTTTTTTCTTTGTTGACTTCTGTCTTGGTTTCTTCTGGCATAGCCTTTTCCAGAACAGGTCCTGACTTTGATGTGGGATTAACATCAGGCATTACTCCATTGGGCTGTGTATTTACAATAACGTTCATCTTGTATACCTCCTGTTGGTTTGTGATTTTTATCTGTTTATGCTTAAGACAATCGGGCTTGATCTGGTTTCAGATTGTCTATATCCATCCATGGCTTTTTTGCCATGATTGAGTTTTCCAATTCCTTTTTGGAGCTTTTGTCTGAAAACGGTGATTTCTGATGAGATTTCTTTATCAAGGTTTCTGATCAGACAAAATTGTTTTTCAATATTATTTAAAATTGACTCTTTGTTTAATTCCATGGCAGTTTCAAGTTTTTCTTTTAGACCTGAAAATAATTGTTTTCTTTCCCTGGTCATTGCTAAGAAATCAATTTTTTTTGAATTTTTAATTTTCAGTAAATGATCTTTTTGAATATTTTCATACTTTTTTAAACAGAATTCAATTTCTTTGTCTATTTTGTCAGCATTCATAGCATTTCTCCACTCGTTTATACGGCAAAAGATTGTCTGCTGCGTTCTTGATTATTGTCATAATGGATATTATTTGACCCCGGTCTGGCGTTCATGACTGTTGTTTCCCATATTTTTTTGAGTTCTTCAATATATCGTTTAGTCCTCTCAAGTGTTGTAATATCACCGGTGATAGAAACTTTAGGAAGCTCTATCAGCATGGTGCTGTACAGACTTTTCAGAAAAGTGATTTCTTCACCTTTAATGTTTTCATCTAAGGACGCATTTAGCTCTGAAATAATCGCAATGGCTTTACCAATATTTTCACCCCGTATTTTAGGATCATTGTTTTTAAGACCTATGATTGCAAGGTTGATTTTTTTAATCGCTCCTTCATAAAGCATATGAATTAATTTGTATGGTTCTATTTCTTCATTAATCTGTGCTTTTTTATAAGAATTGAGTGCGTTGGAACGATACATCTGCGCCTCCTTTTTTAATTATTCTGGTTTTTGTTAGTATCAATCATGGTGGTAATATAGTTCTGGAGCGATTCCATATGTCTCATATATGAATCAAGAGCTACAAATTGCTGGGTCATTGTGTCATACCTTTTATTAAGCCTTTCTGTTTCAGATTCAATTTGATCATCTATTCTGTCAATCTGATCATTAACCGAAGATTTTTCACTATCCATCAAACCATTGAGTTTGGTAAGCTCTTTCAGCTTATCATTGATAAGATCAGCAAGCCCGGTTGTTGTGCTGTCACCAAGAAAAAGAACTTTTAAATCATCAAAATTTGATGCGATTTTGTTTACAAGGGTTTCTTCATCAAGGGAAATACTACCGTCTTTTTTTATTTCAAATCCTAAATCATACATACTTTTGATATCAGTGTCATTATCTATTTTGGTTGCTACAACATCTAAAACTATGCTTTTTGCACTGCTTATGGAAGGGTACTTGGCAAGTGATCCCCATACACCTGTATCAGCATCATAATCATCATTGGAATCTATTTCATCAATCAAGGCATTAAGTTTTTGAACAAGTCCTACAATATCATCTTTAACTTTATCTGTTACTTTATTTATTGTAAGGCTTGTGGTACCAACTTTGGCAATAGACATTGTAACTCCTGTGATAATATCATTGATACTTGAATTGTTTTGCCTTTGATATTCGACTCCATCCATTAAAATTGAAGCATTGAGCGAAGACGTACCAGGAGTGATCGTTGTGGTCGCTGAGAATCCAAGGTCTGAAGCTGCTGTGCTGCCTGCATCTGCCCATTTTATTTTTAATTGTTTAAGAGTCCCTGCTTCTTCAATAACTATTTTGGAAGTATTTGAATTAAATGAAACAAGATAATCCTTATTGCTCCCGTTTGCGCTTGATGCTGTCTCCAGGGCGGTCTCCACAGCTTTTGCAAGATCATCGCCATTGGCATAAACACCGTCTGCAATAGTTGCGGTAATGTCAGCGGACAAACCGGAACCTGTATCTTCCTGGAAAATAAAGTCAGTATTATTGTCTACAGCTCTTATAACAATGGGACCGCCTGAAAAAGATAGAGTAGAACTTTTCATGGAAAACCCTGATCCATTTTCTTCAGATAATGCAAGATCATCTAACTGGGTGATAATATTTATGCGTTCATCATTTCCAGTACTGTTAGATTTAAGAACTAATCTGTAGGGAGTATCTCCGGAACCGGTATTGATAATGGATGCTGTAACTCCGGGATTATGAGTGTCATCATTTATCTGGGCTGCAAGTTCAGTAAGAGTGGTATCGCTGCTTATATCAAGTGATATAATGCTTGAGTCTCCAAGTGTATATGAAAAACTAGTGTCCGGGGCTGAAAATGCTGTTGCTGCAGGAGCATCTGTTATCATAACCCTATTGGCTTCACCTGTACCACCTGAAGTGGCAGCTATTTTAATATGATATTTGCTGTCACTGCCCTGGTAAGTTGTAGCTGTTACATAGGTTCCGCCTGCGCCATCATCATTGTCAGTATCATTGTTAATTGCCGTTGCAAGGTCTTCAAGTGTAGTGCCGCCTGTTCCGCCGGTAATGGTAATGGTTTGTCTGTCATCCCCTGTGCCAAATACAATTGTCATATCTTCACCATCTGCTAAAGCAATGGCTGTGTCTATATTATCAAGACCTGTTGACGAATTTTGAATTGTCGGAACATATACAGTATTACTGGCAGATGATTTGCCTGAAGACTGAAATGAGTTTTTTGATGCGAGCCTTTCCACCTCAAGGGAATATGTTCCTGCTGATGTACCGTCAACAACTGATGCTGACATAATATCAGTGGAAGATAGAGAAAGACTTCTTCCAATATAGGTTGAGCTTAAGGAGAGAGAAAGAGCATTTGATTTTAATGCAAGCATTTTTGCGTTAACACCGTTGAATTCTTCTTTTGTTGTCTCAAGGGCGGTTTTTTTCGCTTTTTGCTTTGTAATAACAGATTCATCTGCTTTTCGCAGAATATCTAAAATTCCCTGTAAATCCAGGGTAGAACCAAGTCCCAAAGATGTTATTGATCCTGTTGTCATTTTTTTTCTCCTATTTTTTTTGCTTTTTCATAAATATAATATCGGATCTTGTCGTCGTAAACTTAAGAAAAAAGCTCCGCATTAAATACTGCGGAGCTTTTTATATGTTGATATATAATTTAAGTTTTATATCAATTATTGGAGAAGGGTCATGACGTTTTGAGTCGCAGCATTTGCCTGGGCAAGTGCGTATGAACTTGTCTGGCCAAGAAGTTTCATTTTTGAGAAAACCATGGACTCTTCAGCAAAATCAACATCGCGTATAACAGATTCCGATGCTTGAATATTGGTTTTTGTTATGGAAAGATTGGCAATGGTTGAATTTAATTGATTTTGAATTGAACCTAATTTGCTCCTGACTTCGTCAAGGCCATTTAAAGCTGAATCAGCAATGGTTATAGCTGTTTGCGCCCCGGTCTGGCTTAAAACATCGATGTCAGCAAGTTTATATGTTTCGGTTTCTCCCAGACCCACTGTTCCCGAGTTTGTTGTATTTACAGCAAGTATTGACCCATCATCAATTATACTTCCTTTAAGAAGCATCATATCATTGGAAAGAGTTGTGTCTGCATGGACATAAAGATCAGTGGTTAAGACATCTCCTTCTTTTATCTGTACCGCAGTTCCCCCAACGCCTGTTGTTGTTACAAGTGTCATATCTTGATTAATCACAGTTCCTGCCTTGATCAGGGTGTCTTGGCCAAGGATTGAACCAGTGGTCACACTCATATCACTGTCAAGGGTTTCATCATTTGCAACAGTAATCCTGCCGCCAATGGTTGAGCCTTCTGCAAGAATACTTCCATTTTCCAGGTGAGACCCGCTTTGAAGATAAGTCCTCTGATAAGTTTGCAGATTGGTTGCTGTGGCGTTTAATGCGCCACCCATAACATATGTATTATTGCCAAGACGTGACCCTGATAAAAGCTTGCTTCCTGCTGAAAGCAGGGACCCGCCTTCCAATATCATGTCATCAGCCATTACAGCACTTGCCAGAGTGACTTGAGCACCATCAGTAGCACTTAATGCTGCTGCACCGTTTACAGAGTTCGCTGTAAGCATTGACCCTGATAAAAGTGTCATGGACCCTCCGGTAAGAAATGCCCAGTTTTCAGACAAAACCTGGTCCCCATCTATGGTATAGGTTGTACCATTTTGTACTGTATCGCCATATTCAATTGTCCCTGACGATGTTTCAAGGGTCGGACCTGTCCATGTGCTTGTTGCGGCAGCACCCGTAGTATTAAAAACAAAAGTGGTATTGTCTTTTATCAGGGTGCCTGCAGCAAGCGTTGCAAGTCCACCTGTTCCCGTGATAGCAAGGCTGTCTGCCAATAATATATTTGCGGTAAGTGTGGCTCCTCCTGCAATGGCGCCTGATCCGTCAGTTACATTATATGTTGCTCCGGTGATGAATTTTGCACCTAATTTTGACCCATTGGTAAAGACTGAACCTGCTTTGATTACACTATTATCAGAAGTTGTGCTGTCATATTTTAATACCATACTGGAATTTAATGTGATATCTCGTGAGAGAAGGACAGATGAAGCAAGAGTGTCTCCAACATTATATGTGATAACAGCGCCGGTTGACGTGGAAGTAAATTGAGTCGTAATAACAGTTCCCCGACCAATAGTGGTGTATTGCTTTAAGGTAGATCCGGCTGTGATCAGCATATCCTGTTCAAGGGCTGTAACGCCTGTGCCCGCACTTGCAATGGTATTGCCTGCAATAGTAACCGAGCCGCCAATGATTGATCCTTTTGCAATCTGGGTAAATGGATAAAGACTTGAACCTGCCTTAAGATTATAATCAAGCTGTGTTGACTGAACAGTTGATTCAACAATTGCATCTCCACCAATTATTGTCCCGGTTGATAGCATTGATCCTGTATTGATTGTTGATCCTGCTGCTAAAACCGAATCATCAACAGTTGTTATATCTCCTGAGATATCAATGTCAGCACCGGTTGCACCTGCGCCGATTCCATTGATCTGGAACTGGCTTACACCACGCTGGGTGAGTTTAAGATGACCAATGGTTGACATTTCGCCGGATGTGGATCCTGTAATATCTGATATGGCACCTGTAACTTTAATACTTCTGCCGTCAATGGATTTTAATGTTAATTTGCCATCAATGGTAAGATATGCTTCAACACCTGATTCAGCTGATTTTTTATTTACAGAATTTACAAGTGCACCTGAATAATCATTTGCTTCAACAGGAATTGCACCAATTGTTACGCCATTAATTGCAAAGTCCTGCCCTGTTGACCCCGGCTGAATGGGTATGGTCGTTGTGGTTTCTATGACAGCAAGTGCACTTATACCGGTAGTTGATGTGTATCTGTTGATTTCGCTTGCAAGAGCACCCATGCCGTTTTCTCGTTTATTATTATATTGAATGTCAATGGTGGTTAGGGTGAGTTTTTCGCCTGTAATGGAACTTGTGATTGTGAGTTGGACTTCGCCGCCATTATCGCTGGCAAGGCTGAGATCAGCCTGGGAAATATGCCCTACTTTATTGGATCTTGCAGATTGGATTGAAATGTTTGCAGTCTCGTTGGCAAAGGCTCCGATTTGTATTCGTTTGTTTGTGAATGCTCCTGAAAGAAGTTTCTGTCCATTAAATGAAGTTGTTGCAGCAATGGTATCAAGTTCTTCCATGAGTTTTTCAATATCATTCTGTATTGCCCTTCTGGTGGCAGTAGTCTGGCCGTCTGAAGCTGCCTGGATGGATTTTGTTTTTATGGTATTGACTATATTAATGGCTTCCTGGAGAGCACCGTCAGCAGTCTGTACCATGGAAATACCATCGTTGGCATTTCGCATTGCCTGACCTATGCCGAGAGATTGAGCTTTTAAAGAATCTGCGATGGACATGCCGGAAGCATCATCTGCTGCTTTGTTGATTCTAAGGCCGGTTGATAAACGCTCAAGCGAATTGGTGAGACCTATATCATTTTTTTCCATACCCCTGTGTGCATTAAGTGCTGCAACATTTGTGTTTATTCTAAGTGCCATTGTTTTTCCTCCTTGAAGTTATTTCTTCCTTAAGCTTTAAATATTCGTATAAAAATTGATCTTATAAAAAATGGTTATAAAGATAATTGGCAAATAGTGTGCCAAATGCTCTTGGTGTAATATATATGCAATAGATACAATTGGTTACGTACATGAAGCATTGTTTTTTTTAGTTCACACAAAGAGGTACTTAGATTATTTTTCCTTTAAATAAAGAACAAGGGGAATATTTTTCCTAGGGGAGAAATAAAAAAACTTCCCGGGAAGAGGATTCCCGGGAAGTTTTTAAAGGAAGGGTTGTTAAGCTTTTATTGGAGCAAGCTCATAATGTTTTGAGATTGTGCATTTGCCTGGGCAAGAGCATAGGCACTTGTCTGGCTCAGCAATTGCATTTTGGCAAAATTACCTGATTCAGCTGCAAAATCAACATCCCTGATTGCAGATTCTGATGCCTGTACATTTGTCTGTGTTACTGACAAGTTGGCAACAGTGGAAGATAGTTGATTCTGGATAGAACCAATACTTGCTTTGGTATTATCAAGATCCTTCAGAGCTGCCTCTGCAATATCAATGGCAAGTTGAGCTCCTTCCTGGGTCAGAACATTAAGATCAGACAATCTGTCATTCTCAATATCGCTTAGACCCACGGTTCCTGCATTGGCAGTGTTAATGG
>CAZTEM010000076.1:0-15369 GCA_964612755.1 uncultured Desulfobacterales bacterium
CGGTTTACTAATCTAAAACCGTTGCCTAATTTTTTATGGTCTTATCTTTAATTTTAATTGTGTGTATGCTAACTATTGATACTGCTGTTTTTTATAAGTAAAATTAAAGTTACGATTGTTTGGTCGTTAATTTGAAGAGGAGTTGTATGCACAAAACGCCGATTGCTGTCGTGGGTATGGGATGTCGATTTCCCGGGTCTGCCAATAGTCCTGAAAAGTTCTGGAATAACCTTATCAATGGAGTTGATGCCATTACAGAGATTCCTGAAGATCGCTGGAATATGGATTATTTTTTTGGGGGTGAAAAAATACATCCGAGCAAATCCCGAAGCAAATGGGGCGGGTTTGTAGATGGGATCAGGGATTTTGATGCAAAATTCTTTGGTATATCGTCAAAAGAAGCAGAATGTATGGATCCCCAGCAGCGCATGCTCCTTGAAACTGCATGGCATGCATTGGAAGATGCCGGAGTGCAGCTTGATAATCAGCATTTTTCATCACAATCAAAATCACACTCAATAGGTGTTTATGTGGGAGCAGGGAATTATGAATTTGCATTGGGACAATATTCCCTTGTGGAGCCTGCTAAAACAAACCCATACTCTGCCACGGGTTCAGTCTTGAGTTTGCTGTCCAACAGGATTTCTCATTTTTTGAATTTAACCGGGCCAAGCATGACTGTGGATACTGCCTGCTCTGCTTCTCTGCATGCAATGCATCTTGCCTGTCAGGCAATCTGGAACAATGAATGTGAAATGGCTTTGGCAGGTGGTGTAAATTGTCTGATTTACCCTTCGGGTTTTATAAGTTTCAGTAATTTTGGCGGTCTTGCTGCTGATGGAAAATGCAAGGCTTTTGATGCTTTAGCTGATGGATTTGTCAAATCTGAGGGAGCTGGCATGATACTTCTCAAACCATTAAGCAAAGCAATACAGGACAAGGACAGGATTTATGCCTGTGTCCATAATACCAGGGTCAATCAGGATGGGCATACACCTGTTATTGCGGCTCCCAGCCTGGAATCCCAGGAAATGTTAATTTCAGAAGCGCTTAAAGAATCAAATGTTTCTCCTGATCTGGTTCAATATGTAGAAGCCCATGGAACAGGAACGTCAATTGGCGATCCTGTTGAGGCAAGTGCCATTGGCAGAGCTATTGGCCGTTATAAAACTTATGAAAACCCTTGTCAGATAGGATCGGTTAAAACAAATATAGGTCATTTGGAAACAGCTTCCGGCGTAGCAGGAATTATTAAAAATTCCTTGATCTGTCATCACGGACTCATACCAAAAAATCTTCATTTTAATACACCTAACCCTGCCATTGAATTTGAAAAATATAATATTAAAGTTGTAACTGAGACGTTGGCTTTGCCCGGATATTCAGACCCGGATCAATGTTTTACAGGATTAAATTCCTTTGGATTTGGCGGAGCAAATGCTTTTATTTTAATGTCGCCATATAAATCAGACAAGATAGAAAAATTTGAATATAACAGACCCAAAACTGATTTTAAATATATGCTGCCAATTTCTGCAAGGTCTGAAAATGCTTACAAAGAAGAATTAAAACACTTTGATGAAATTCTGGATGATTTAAAAGATGATAATGATATCCACCATATATGTGCGTTTTCAGCACATCGCAGAGCTTTGCACAAGCAATTTTGCAGCGTTATTGCGGGCAAAGAAGTTTTGGACTTAAAAACTCAGATTAAAAAACTCCTGGCAGAAAATCATAAATTAAATAAACCGGTTTCCAATAAGGTGGTATTTGTCTTTTCAGGTCAGGGTCCCCAATGGTATGCCATGGGAAGACAATTATATGAAACGGAAAAAGTATTTAAAGATACCATACATGAAGCCCATGAGGCTTTACAATCCATTGGAGGATGGCATCTTCTGGATGAATTCCTTGCAGATAAAAAAATATCTAAGATGTCAAATACATCCTATGCCCAGCCCATGATTACAGCATTACAACTTGGACTGGACAGATTATGGAGATCAAGAGGGGTTACGCCTTCAGCTGTTATCGGGCATAGTATCGGTGAAGTTGCAGCCTGTGTCAGTGCCGGTTGTTTTGATCTGAAACAGGGAATGGAAATTATCTATCACAGGGGCAGAACCATGGATATTGCTTCAAGTAAAGGAGCAATGCTGGCTGCAGGCATATCCCGGGAAGCAGCCATTGAAATTGTGGAACCTTATACAAATGAAGTCTCCCTTGCTGCGGTTAATGGTCCGACCTCTGTTACATTTGCAGGGCAAAAGGAGAAACTATCAGAAATTGAAACCTTGTTAAATGAGCAGGAAAAGTTTAACAGATTTTTAAACGTGGAATATGCCTTTCACAGTGCATTTATGGATCCTGTAAAACAGGAATTGTTAACCAGCCTGAATAATATTAAATGCCAGGCACCCAATCCCAATATCCCTCTATGGTCAAGTGTGACAGGTAAACAGGTTTTAACAGCTATTCACACAAATGATTATTGGTGGAAAAATGTCCGCCAGACAGTTTTGTTTGGACCTGCAATTGAAAAAATCATGGAAAACCATAGCCTTTTTCTTGAGATAGCAGCCCACCCTGTACTTGCAGCCTCAATCAAACAATGTTTAAAGAAAAACCGTATTGCAGGAAAATGCATCCAGTCTTTGACCAAAAATGATCCTGATAAAACCGCCATGACCAAAGGGCTTAACGATCTTGTCAAAGCAGGATATCCCATTGACTGGCAGAAAATTTATAATGTTAAACCTGTTCCCCATATGGCATTCTGGCCATATCCGTGGCAGAAAAAAGAATATTGGGAAGAAATCCGGGTCACTTCTCAAAACAGACTTGCAAAAGTCGATGATATTCTTCTTGGAAGACAATTTGATTTTTTTGATATTCCCACCTGGACAAATCAGCTGGATTTAAAGGTTCAGACCTTTCTTTCAGATCATAAAGTGAAAAATCATATTTTTTTCCCGGCAGCAGGATATATTGATATTTTTTGTGCAGCAGCATCCCTTTGTGTTGGAAAGTTTTTTGAACTGGAAGATTTTTCAATTTTAACATCCATTGTTTTAAATACCAATGATGTTAAAAATATCAGGTGCCAGTTTGACTCAAGTACAAACCAGTTGATTTTAAAGGTTTCAGGCGATGGAAATACCAGAAACTGGGATATATGTGCAACAACCAAGGTGTATGAAATAACTGGTTTTGAAGATTCATATTTTGATATACAAGGCTTTAAAAATACAAGCAGATGTAATGATGACAAAGAAACATTTTACAGGCGTGCAAGTGATGAAGGTCTTAATTACGGGCCTCATTTTCAAACACTTGAACAATACTGGACTAAGGATAATAAAATATTGGGGTATGTCGCACTTCCTGAAAATGATGCAGGTTTATTTGACAATACATATATTTCGCCAACCATTTTAGATGGAGTTTTTCAGATTGTTGCCGAAGAAATGAACAAATCAGGTTCAGGTCCCAAATTATATCTGCCAGTCGGATTTGATAAATTAAGTATTCAAAAATCATCAGGAAGCAATCTGTACGCCTTAATCACTATTATTGAACATACCATGGAGCAGATAAGAGCAGATATTACCCTGTATGATAAAAAAGGATACAAAAAAGGATATATCAAAAATTTTATCTGTAAAGCTGTGGAAACAAAAGAGGACGAATCTTTAGATTGGCGAAAACAGGTATTGTATGAATACTGGGCGCCTAAACCCCTTGACTGGACAAAGGATAGCGCTGCCATTGGCACGCTTGAACCAAATACTCTGAAAGCCATAGACGCTGCTGCTGACAGACAAAGGGAACATAACCTGAAAAATAATATTATAATACCCCCGCAATATTTTGATGATACCAATCGATTAATCTTTCGTTTTCTGATTGATGCCATCCATGATGTTTTTAAAGATTATAAAATCGGCGATCCCATTGACCTTCAAACCCTTGTCAAACACAGCCGATCCAGTGAAAAATTTATTAAATATATCAAAAAACTTTTGTCTTACATGGTCAGGGACAAGTATGCAGAAAAAAATGATGATAATCAATACTGCCTGACCCATAAAATCAATGAAATAGGTGATATTGCAGAATGTATGAATCTGTATGTCAAGGGTAATCCTCCAGGGATTTATGATATGAATATGTCCTATGAACGGGGGGAAAACCTGGTTCCAATGTTTAAGGGAACCTATGATCCCCTTGAAATGCTTGTGGGAAAAGACAGGACTGAATACAGCAGATACCTTTATACCCACTCGCTCTTATTCCATGGAAACAATCAACTGGTCATGGCAATTATCAGAGAACTGCTTGCCCAGGTCCCCAAAGAAAAACCATTCAGAATATTGGAAATCGGATCAGGTATGGGAGGAATGACATCACATATTCTGCCATTGCTGAAACCTTATTTTTGTGAATTTTATTTTACAGACATTGCGCCGGGGCTGGTGAAACAGGGAGCAAAACAATTTAAGGATTATGATTTTATCACCTATAACGTTCTGGACATTGAACAGGACCCTGAATCACAGGGATTTGAGCCTCACTCTTTTGATTTGATTACCGGGCTTGATGTTATTCATGCAGTAAAAGATATTGATACAGCCTTGAAAAATGTCGGAACGCTTTTAAAACCTGGCGGACAATTTCTGCTTTCGGAAATTGTCGGAAAATTGTTGATTCAGGATTTTCTGTTTGGCCCCCTTGACGGATGGTGGCTGTTTAATGATGCGTACAGGACTGATTCTCCACTCATGGATCAACACCAATGGGAAACAGCCCTGGGCAATAATAATTTTATAAATATCAAGGCTGTATCTGATTGTGACGGCATCGTTCACATGAATTTTATTGCTGAAAAACAACAACTTAATAATATAGATAATAATCCGCAAGACAATGATCTGATGAAAGATCAGGACTGGATATATATTGGCGATGATAACATCCTTGAACCTGCCGGGTTTAAACAGCAATATGCATTAAATGATTTAAGCCATGCCATTGATATGAAAAATATTAAAGGAGTTGTCTATGGCGGTGCGCTGAATGCCATGGATTTCAGTCTGGACAAAAAAGGACAAAACACAATTGTTGATCTGTTTTTTACCAGGATCACACAACTTCTTTCAAATCCTGATTTTGAAAAAAATACTTTCCGGCTGTTTATACTGACATCCGGTGCTTTTCCCATAACCTTGAGTCAACAGCAGACAAATCCTGTTCAGGCTGCCATGGAAGGTCTTGTACAGGTATTATACAATGAAAAACCTGATCTTGGGATCAAGCTCATTGACCTTGATCCTGATATATCATTATCAGAGCAGACATCCCTGATATTGCAGGAAATAATCAAGGAGACTGACAAAGAAGATATTGTGGCATTCAGACAAGGGCAGAGATTTGTAAAACGCTGTGAAAATATTTCAAGACCCAGGCGTGAATTTCGATATGATTGTAACAATGACAAAAAAAATTCCCATGTAATAGAGCTGACAGTGGATTCTCCCGGAACTCTGGACGGTTTATGTCTTGAGACAATTCCACGCAAGGATATTAAACCCCATGAAGTGGAAATAAAGGTAAAAGCTGCTGGTATAAATTTCAGAGACCTTTTAAAAGTTCTTGGTGTATACCCGACTGAAGCGTCAGATGCAAGAATGCTTGGAGATGAGTGTGCAGGCATTGTTACAAATGTCGGTGATTGTGTAACCTCGTTTTCCAAGGGCGACAGGGTTGCGGTTATTGGGCTTGGATGTTTTAAAACCCATTTGACCCTTGCTGCTGACCGCCTGATAAAACTGCCTGATTTTATGAGTCTGGATCTTGCAGCCGCTTGTTTGACAAATTATATGACTATTTATTATGCGCTTGTGATCAAGGCTGATATCAAGCCTGGAGAACGTATACTTGTACATTCTGCTGCCGGAGGAATCGGGCTTGCAACCATACAAATGGCAAAGCTGAAAAAAGCTGAAATATTTGCCACAGCAGGCACAAAATTCAAACGGGATCTTTTAAGATCCCTTGGTGTAACCCATGTTTACAATTCACGGACCCTTGATTTTGCCGAGAAAATTTATCAGGATACCAATGGAGAAGGTGTTGATATTGTACTCAATTCCCTTGCCGGTCCATATATTGAAAAAAGCATGAATCTTTTGAGAAATTACGGCCGTTTTCTGGAATTGGGCAAGCGTGATATTTATGGTAAAACCCATATCAGCCTGTATCCTTTCAGGAAAAATATTTCATACTTTGCCATTGATATGGCAGAAATGTTTTCAAAAGACAGCAATGTTGGAAACCTTGTCATTAAAGAACTTCAATCTTTTTTTCAGGATAACCTGGTGGCACACCATTGTTATAGCATGTTTTCAATGGCAAACTATAAAGAGGCATTTAACCATATGTCCAAGGCACTCCACTTTGGAAAACTTGTTTTAAAACCATCCTGGGGTGAGCTTACAAGTCCTGTCCCGTTCATTCCTGAAAAACCTCTGGTAAAACATGACAGATCTTATCTGATTATCGGCGGTGCAAGGGGGCTTGGACTTCAGATTGCAAAATGGCTGGTTGAAAAGGGAGCAAAAAATATTATTTTAGTAAACCGTTCAGGCAAGGCTTATCCTGAAACAGAATCAGAGATTCTGACCCTGCAGCAAAAAGCAATGGTTTTGATTTATAAAACAGATATAAGCGATCACGCACAGGTGAAAGACCTGATACAAAAAATTTCTGACATTCATCCTCCTTTGGATGGTGTTTTCCATTGCGCTGTGGTTCTGAGGGACAATGAAATTCAGTCCATGACAAAAGATGATGCTTATCAGGTGCTTGCTCCCAAGGCATTTGGAGGTATTTATCTGCATGAGGCAACAAAGGAACTTGATTTAAGCATGTTTTTACTCATGGGTTCCATGGCAGGTTTCATGGGAAATCTCGGTCAATCCAATTATGCTGCTGCCAATACCATATTAAAATCCATTGCAGGTCTGCGCATAAAACAGGGGCTTTGTGCCCAATATATAGACTGGGGACTTTTTTCCCAGACAGGGATTGTATCAAGGGATGAGGAGTTATTGAAAAAAGTCAGAAAATTGGGATTTGGCGGATTAACTAACAATGATTTTAAAGATTATCTTGACAGGATTCTGGGTAATAAACATCTTATCTGGGGCGTTCCCGGATATGGATTTGAAACCCATTTTAAAGGAAGCATAAATATAGCTCCCCGCCTGTCTTTGATAGGTAACAGGATAAAGTCCAGACAAAAAAAAGGAGGAGAATCTTTGACATCGGATTTTCTTTCCATGCCAAAGGATATCCGGCTTGAAAAAATGGTCATGCTTGTAAAGCATACTCTGTCAGATTTGCTGGATATTGAAACAGACGATATTGAAGATGATGACAAACTTGCAGAGCTTGGTATTGATTCTTTAAACGGGATTGAACTTTTAACCCGGTTTGAAAGCGAACTTGGAACTTCCATTTCTCCGACTTCTCTTGTGCAGGCGCCCACCATACAATTGATCAGTGAAAGGCTTTTAACCATACTTGACCTTGAATATGATGCCCCTGAAAAAGATGCAAAATCAGACAGGACAGAAAAGTTAGGAAATGACAGTAAAAAAACAGATCAGGATCTGATAAAAGCCCTTGACCAAATAAAAACTTTACCTGAAATTCCCAAAACCATAAGAGCTGTACCTGAAAAGGACAATAAAGAAACTCCTGTTATTTTTCTTACAGGCGTCACAGGACTCTTGGGAAGCAGGATTTTCAAGGATTTGATTGAACAGACATCATTTCATGTTTACCTTTTAATTCGCCCACAAAAAGATAAACCCGATCTGATATCCCGGCTTGAACATACCATTGAAAAATTTGATTTAGACCTTGATCTTAAAACAATCTCAAACAGATTTACATTGTTTGCAGGCGATCTTTCCCTGCCCGGGCTTGGGCTTTCAGACACAGCCTATGACAAAATCCAAAACAGAGCACACATGGTTCTTCATTCTGCTGCCCAGGTACATCATTTAAAACCCTATCATATGCTAAAAAAAGCGAATGTGGATGGAATTTTTGAGATATTAAACTTATGCATTACACAAAAAGATGTGATTCCTTTGCATTATGTGTCTGCCATTGGCATCCTTGTCACTGATTTTACCCAGTCCATTGCCTATGACGAGGACGAAATCCCTGAAAAATTATCAGAAATTAAAAACGGATATATCCAATCCAAATGGATAGCTGAAACTATTGTCCGGCAAATGCAGCAAAAAAACTTTCCCTGCAATATTTACAGACCCGGACTGATATTCAGCAAAAACAGCATGATTACACTGGCAGGCGACTTTATATGGAGAATGTTCAAAACTTCCCTGATCATGGGTAAATATCCTGATTCTGCCATGAATCTTTTGTTTGCTCCTGTTGAACCTGTGTCCAGCGCCATTGTTGGCTCAATCATAAAAAATCATACAGGTAAAACGCTTCATCTGTGCGAAACTCAAACCCGGTTTAAGGATTTAAGCCTTGAAGCGATTCACCTTGGATTTGACCTTGAACCTGTGAGTGCTGAAAAATGGCATGTACTTTCCATGGAATTATTTGCAAAAGACCCGATTGGACACCCCCTGGCAGATTATCTAAATGCCTTTGATACCAAAATAATAGAGTTAATGACATTGATGAGTGAACACCCGTTTAAAATTTCATGCAAAAAAACCAATGATATTTTATCTTCCATGGGCATGCCTCAGATCAAGGTTACAGGCGAGGTGCTCAAAGAGTGTATCAGCGCTCTTCAAGAGGCAAAAATTATTCCTTTGCCCAGAGAAAAGGTCTGATACCATGGATTTAATAATTATACTTATTATTGTATTGGCATGGGTATGTATA
Organism: uncultured Desulfobacterales bacterium; assembly: GCA_964612755.1. Classification (GTDB taxonomy): domain Bacteria; phylum Desulfobacterota; class Desulfobacteria; order Desulfobacterales; family Desulfobacteraceae; genus JAIOSM01. Next base: position 8,941 of record CAZTEM010000076.1, read on the forward strand.
GGAAATGTGATATTGTTTGTTTTTCGCTGGCATCGCAATCATACAAAACCTGAAATTGACCGGATTAAATTTATTGGTTGTGTTGCTGTTATCGAAGCTGTTAAAGGGGCTGATAAAAATTTTCATGACCATGTTATTTCATTGATCAATCAAAGCCACGATTGTTTTAAAGTCATTTTCTGCCTAAGCGATATTAATGATCCTGCGTTTCAATCCCTTGTCGATATTTTTCAACCTGGCACTGAGATCCCTTATAATGATGGATACAACATTTCAAAAAAAGACCTTGAAAAACTTAAACTGGGAAGCCCTGGGCTGCAATCAGTTGACATTGTTATTGCAGGTACAGCAAAAACATGTTCCCAGAAAATATTTAATCAGATCTGCGCCTATGATTTGCTGGCGCCTGAAGATCGCATAATAGCATGGGTTGATGCAGATATCTCTCTTGGTGCAACCTGGCTTGATAATCTTATAAACCCTCTTTATGGCAAAACATCTGCTGCTTCCACAGGTTATCGATGTCTGGTGCCTTCCTGCCATGACTGGTCTTCGGCAATTGTCTCGGTTATTAATGCATCCATACTTACTCTTTCAGGTGATCCGTGGCGAAATTCATTCTGGGGAGGGTCAATGGCAATGACACGCCAGGTGTTTGATAAATTCAATATCCCCCAATATGTAAAAAAATGTTTTTCCGATGATGAATCGGTTGCCGCCCTGCTTAAAAAAAATAAAATTCCCATTTACTTTTCCTTTGCAGTATTGCCAATGGGTAAAATAAAGTATACATTTAGAGCAATGTTTAATTTTGGGCAGCGTCAATATATATGTGCAAGATTTTATTATAAATTTCATATTTTTATTGCAGGGATCTTGCTCAGCGGATTTACACTTGTATTTTTTGTTCTGGCAGCAAAACTTTTTTTTCAGCCCACAGGATTTAACATATTGATTTTTACTTTATTAATAAGTGCCATGGTGATCAGAGGAATGATTCGTTTTGGCTTTATACGATATATGCTGAAAATGCCCGGCTATAACTTAAAGTGCCTGTTTCTTGAAACACTTGGAACTCCTTTAATTCATTTTGTGCATCTGGGCATATGCATTTCAGCTTTAATGAAACATGAAATCGAATGGGCAGGCATTACCTATAAAATAAAGGGACCTTTTAATGTTAAAATTGTATAAATTGATGGGGATTTTGGCTGTTTTGATATTTTTTTCATTTTATTTTATACCCTTGGGGTTTTGTGAAGAAAATGTCAAAGCAGGTATGTGGACATCTTTTCAGGAAAACTTTTCCCCCCGGCTTGATATTAATTTAAGAACAGCTTACTTTTTAAAAGATTCCAATCTTGATCCTGACAATTCTTATTTAAGCGGGAATATTATTGCACATTTTACCAGGGACTTATTCAGCGGTATGATACTCCGCGTTGATCCCTCAATTAATTTTGACTCATTCTCCAGTGATTCTGCTGCCGGAGCACAATTTTTTGTTGAGGATGATAAACAAAGACCGGCTTATACTCTAAAGGAAGCCCTGATATCATGGTATGGAGAAACCATGGAAATTGAAATAGGTAAAAAGATTTTTTCCTGGAAGGTTGCTGATGGATTCAGCCCTTTAGATACCCTGAACCCTGTGGATATAATTGAGCTTATGGATCCTGAAAAAATCGGGATTCCATCCATATCTGTTTTAAAGATGTTCAATGCTGCAACCCTGCAAGTGGTTGTTATGCCTTTTTTTGTTCCTGACCGCCAACCCTCGGATACCAGCCGCTGGACAAGTGATGATCCAAAAGGACGTGCAGAATTTAAAAAAAAATTTGGAATGGAGCCTGTGAATGTGGATGTTGGCAGATTAATGCCTGATGATGGATGGAATAAACCTTCCATGGCAGCCAGACTCAGCTCCAGTACCCTTTTGGAAGGATGGGATTTTGCCCTTGTTTATCAGCATGGATACAGCACAAAAGGAGTAATACGAAATGATATTAATATATTTACCCTGCCCCTTGTAAAACAGACCACAGAGTATCCTGAGTATGAACTTTACGGACTCAGCTTTTCAACCACAGTAAATGATTTTGAGTTCCATGGAGAAGCAGCTTATCACAACACCTTTGATAATTTAAAGGATGAAGATTATCTGTCATATATTGTGGGTATGAATTATACTGATTATGAATGGTTCAGCAATCTTTTTGACGAAATACGTTTTGTTGCAGAATATGCAGGTGAAAAAATAAGAAAAAAAAGAGATAAAAACAGCCCTTTTTCAAATAAAGGTGTCTCCCGGGGCATGACATCTGATATTATCACCAGTATTGATTTTAAAATAAATGAAGACCATTCTCTTAAAACATCGTATATTTATAATATTAAGGATAAGGATTCCCTTATGGATATGTTTATGGAATCCAAATTAAATGATCATTTAAAAATTATTTATGGATTTCAGATATTATCAGGTAAACAGGATTCTTTTTTCGGGCAATGGGATAAAAATGACAGAGCTTATATAAGAATGTCAATTCAATATTAATGACTCTATAATGGAGAAAAGAGTATGCGGATCAAAAGTTTTTTATTGATTGTTGTGATATGTATTTGGGCTTTGCCTGTTATACCGGTTATGTCCGGCGAATTGACCGGTAGAAGTATTATTAAAGAGCAGCAGAAAAGACATCAGTCAGATAATGAATTTTCCGATGTGGTTCTTACCCTGATTGACAGAAAAGGCAAACAAAAAAAACAGGAAATGGTAATTTACCTTTCAAAATTTAATGGCAAATCAAAAACTCTTATTCAATATCACAAACCTGCAAACATCAGAGGGGTAGGGCTTTTAACCTGGGAGCAGGGCAAGAACAAAGAAGATGACCAATGGCTTTATCTATCAGCATCCCGTTCAATCAAACGCATTGCCGGCGGCAGTAAAAAAAATCAATTTATGGGTACAGATATGGCTTTTGAGGATATGCGCCCGGAAAATACAGATGTACACAAGTATACATTAACAGGCGAGGAAACAATTTTTTCAAAAAAATGCTGGAAAATCGAATCAATACCCTCCACAAAAAAAGAAAAAAAAGCCAGCGGCTATGGAAAACGTATCATGTGGGTGGATCAGTCCAACTTTTTTACTTTAAAAGTGGAATATTATGACCACCACAACCGCCATATAAAAACTGCAATATTTGAAGATATAAGACCCTTAACAAAACAGCTTTGCCGCAGCTTTAAGGTAACATGGAACAGGATTCGCCATAAAACCACTACTATCATGAATTATGGTAAAATTGATTTAAAGATTGTTCACAAAAATATTATTTTTACTCAAAATTATATGAAACGCCCTATAAGGTAACTTTTAAGGATATTTCCATGAAAAAAATAATGGTCAGCATTGTTAATTGCCCTGTACGCTCAACCATTCTGGTTCTTATTCTTACATTTATGTTTGCAACGGGTTTTCAGCATGTGTTTGTTGATTCCTCCTCCGAAGGTCTTTTAACCAAAGGAGATCCTGATGTAGAATATGTGAAAAAGATTAAAGATGTATTTGGCGATGCTGTTCTTCATTCCATTATTATTAAATCCAATACTGTTTTTAGAAAAGATATCCTTGAACAGGTCTTAAATATCAGTTTTGATGCTGAAGGTATTAAAGGAGTTGACCGGGTTGTGAGCATGGCAACCGTAAGCAATCTTAAAGGTGAAAACGGAGTGCTTAACACTGATATGCTGCTTATGGATATTCCCCAAACCAGGGAAGAAATGGCAGATCTTAAAAAAGATGCCCTGTCAAACCCCATGTTTATCGGCGAAGTTGTAAATGCCACAGGCAGTGTCACAGGCATTCACCTGTTTTTAAACAATGAAGATAATGAAAAAGATTTTGATAGTCGTATATTAAAGGATATTCAGAACCTTGTTGCAAAGGCTGAACAAAAACTGCCCAGGGATGTTGAAATTTATCACATCGGGTCTCCCAAAGTAAAAACCGATATTATAAATGCCATTAATGCAGATGGGCTGCATATTACCCCATTGGCAGGGTTTGCGCTTTTTATTGTATTATTATTGTTTTTCAGAACCGGATCAGCTGTTTTAATCCCAATATTAACCGGTATCTTAAGCATTGTTTCCACAATCGGATTCATGGGGTTTATGGGCTTTGGATTTAATCCTGTCAGCATTATCATACCCACGCTTCTTTTTGTAATGGGCTCAACCGAGGATATACATCTTGTATCTGAATATATACACGAGCTTGAAAATGGAGAAGTAAAACAGACAGCTATTTTAAATATGGCTGTCAGGAGTGGAACTGCCATATTGCTTACATCATTGACCACTCTTTTGGGCTTTTTAACAATTGCACCTAATTCAATTCCCATGCTCAGGGAGTTTGGTATTGCAGCTTCCTTTGGTATTGCCATTAACTTTGTTATAACTGTTCTTACAGTTCCTGTTATATTAAAGCTTTACAAAGAGCCAAAAATAATTGCAAAAAAAGAAAACCATCTGATAAAACATTTTACTGAATTTCTTTTTGTCTGTATTACACGATATCGATATCTTGTGGGTTTTTTGTTTATAGTTTGTATTGCCACTTCTTTATGGGGGATACAAAAAATATATATTGAAACCGATTATGTAAAGTTTTTTCAAGAAGATGCTGATGTCCCTGTTTTATTTACAAAATTGACCAATGATCTGGTTGGCGGAACTAATTTTATGGTGGTTGTGGAATCAAAACATAAAGATGCTTTTCAAAAATTTAATAATTTAATGCATGTCAGCCGCCTGCATGATTATCTTAATAAAAATTTTGGCAAAGCTGTCGGATATGTGGATATGATAAGAAAAACCCACCAGGAAATGAATAACGGGGAAAAAGCATTCTTTAAAATCCCCAAAAATAATGACTTGATTGCCCAGTATAATTTGATGATGGATGCAGACAATCTTTCAAGATTTGTAAACCAGGATTTTACAAAAACCAGCATACTTGTAAAAACCCGAGCTGCAGGCACCCAGGAAATCATGGCTGTTTACGATAAAATAAATAAATTTGTAAAAGAAAACTTAACAAAGGATCTTGATTACCACGTTACAGGCGAGATGATCGTTGTTGCCAAAGCTTCCAATACCATTACGAGGGAAGTTGTTTTCAACCTTGCTTATATGTTCACGGCAATCTTTTTGTTTATTTCATTATTGTTTCTTTCATTTAAAGCTGGAGCCCTTGCCATGATTCCAAACCTGATTCCTGTAGTAATCAATTTCGGGTTTATGGGCATGATGGGGATTCCTTTAAGCACAGCAACATTTCCCGTGGCAATCATTGCACTTGGTATTGCAGTTGACGATACAATCCATTTTATGGTGAGATATGCACACGAATTGAAAAAAGCTGATTGTAATGAAGATGCTATTATGAATGCTTTGAAAAAGGAAATCCGCCCGATCCTTTCAACATCCATAGCCTTGATTGCAGGCTTTTTAATGTTGATGTTTGCAGAGTTTGGTTCAACTGTCCAGTTTGGCGAACTTGCAGCATTGTGCATGTTTACGGCATTGGTCAGCGATCTTCTTATTACTCCGCTGCTTTTGATAAAAATACCGATTATTTCACCGGTGGATATGCTTCAAACTTATATTGGCAAAAAGCTGGATTATAGCAAATGCCAGCTTTTTATGGGCTTGAAAAAAGGTGAACTAAGAAGAATTTTTGCAATGGGTGAGGTAAAAACCATAAAAAGCGGAGAAAAATTTATTCATCAGGGAGATATAAGCCATAATATGGTATTGATGCTTGAAGGCTCTGCAGATATTGTTCAGGAAAATACAAAAGAAACTCTAGGCACAGTAGAACAAGGAGAAATCGTTGGAGAAATGGGCTTTGTAACAGATGAACCAAGATCTGCAAGTGTTATAACAAGATCAAATGCAGAAATATTTGAAATAGATAAAAAGCTGATCAGGCTTGTGGACAAACGATTTCCAAGGATTGGCAGCAAATTGTTTTTTAATCTTTCTCAAATATTGTCCCAGCGTTTAAAAGAAAGGCATTATCGTTAGCATGGTACACCATATATCCCTGCAATCTCCCAAGCCAGGCTTGCAGAACAGTTTACTGCCTGGAAAATTTCATTTCCAGTACACTTGCATCATATATTGCAGATGTGATAAAGAACAATATATCTCTCAGAGAGAAGATTATATCTTCTAGATAATTTTCTTGAAACGAGATATTATTTTAAAAGGATGTAAATGCAGTTGTGTATAATACAAAATGTAATAATATCAATATATTGCGGCTGTATTTGTCTGCAATCGACAAAGCGGAGCTATGTCACCAAGGTTATCTAAAGGACTTTTACACTCTGACCGATTTATTGAAAATAT
>CAZTEM010000077.1:0-15319 GCA_964612755.1 uncultured Desulfobacterales bacterium
ATTTTATTTCCAATGCAAGTGTTTTGGTTAGTCTTTTTATATCTGCTATCTCTTTGCTTTTTGGATTGATATTTTTTGCTGTGAGCAAGAGATCAAAGAACCTGCCGTTTGGTGTGAGGCAGCGGCGTGTTGAATCAGGTTCCTTAAAGTTGGTTGAATCATAAAACGCTTTTATTTTTTTTGCAAGCTTGTCTTTCAGAGATGTGGTAATCAAGTTTAATTCATCAAGTCTGTATAAAAAAGCCTCAGTTGATACTCCAAAACGGTGTTTTATTCTTAAAAGCAGTTCCCAGGACCAGCCGGTTTGTTTTATGCCAAGCTGACCTACTGTAGTGCGGACTGCTGTCTCAGGCATTAATAATGTGGCTGCAAAGCGGCGGGCTGCACGATCAGGAGTGATGGGGCGATCTGTTTTGTTTTCAGTAAAAATGGATTTTGGTTCAAAATTTACCTGGTTGGATATGAGGATTTTCCCAAGCTCCTTTGCAAGGGAAAAAAGCTTTTTTTCATTATTTGATTTTGAATTGAGAAAGAAAAAGGCATTGTGAAAAGCAGGTTCGTAAAATGAGAGAGATTCTATTTTTAAGGTATTTCGTTTAAAGGGAAAAAGGATTATCCTGAGTCCGAAATTTTCAAAAAGTTCAAAATAATCAAACACTACGGCATCATCAGTTCCCAGGTATTTTCTTACCCGGGCTGCAAGATTTTCCATGCCATTGTATGTTGGTGTAAACGGAATAGAAAGGGGAAGATATGCATGTTTCTGGACTTTGCAGATATCTTCCAAGGCGTGGAATGCTGCCATGATATCGTGGCAGGCTTTTAAAAGATGTTTTGGGGGTGTGGCAGGTTCATTATCCTTTGTTACTGAGACAAAGCAGGCATCACTGGTTTTTGAAATTCCCAGGATTTCAACAGGGGCAAGGCATGGTTCAGGCGCAAACAGAGCATCCATTGAAATATTCAATGTGCTTGAAAGCTTGAATAATACATTTGCCGAGGGGAGATTCATTCCCCGCTCTATCCTGCCCAAAGGTCCTTCCTGAATGTTTATTTTAACGGCAAGCTGTGCAAGAGTCCAGTTTCTGGCTCTTCTAAAGAAACGAATGTTTTTTCCAACATGGGTAAGATCTATTGTCATGATTTTATTATAACCATATAGTTCTTTTTTTGTCAAGAAGTTTATTTAAATAACAAAAATAAGATCAACGCATTATAAATGGTTCTTTTTTTTCATTTTAATATACCATTCTTCATCGCCATAAAGCTTGTCAGAACATTCAGGGCATATGCCATGGGTAAATTCAGCATCAGAATGAGTCTGGATATATACTTCCAACTTATTCCAATACCCTTTATCATCCCTTATTTTCTTACATTTAGCGCATATTGGGAGCAATCCACTTAATATGTTAACATCTTCATGCGCCTCTTGAAGTTCGTTGATCAGTTTCTCCCGTTCTTCCTCTATTTTTTTACGCTCAGTAATATCCCGAATCAGACCCCTGGCTCCAATTATTTTTTTCCCGTCATAAACAGGTCCGGCATGAATTTCGCCAACAAATACAGATCCATCTTTCCGAAGGAATGTCCTTTCCTCAACAATAATATCTCCCTTAAAAATACTTTCAACTGATTTCCTTGATCTCCCATGATCCCTTTCAGGAATGGTATCCTGCACTCGAATACTTCCAAGAATTTCATCTTTTGAATAACCAAATATTGAAAGACCTGCTTCATTCACATATGTAAACCTCCCATTGAGATCAAACTCATATATTGTATCAACCAGAGATTCAGTAAGGGAAAAAAATCTTTTTTCGCTATCCTTTAATGCTATTTCTGCTTTTTTAATTTCAGTTTTATCTTGGATAATCTCCATTTTTGAAATCGAGCCATCATCATTTTGTACAGGATAGCAAATAACTTCAAATGAACGACCATCTGTTAATGTAGGGGTGTAATGAATAATTTTATTGAATTCTATTACATTTTTCAACTGGCAATAGGAACATGGTGAATCAACCCCGGCAATGGAACTATGGCAAATTAATCCTGTCTGATCTCCAAACCATTCAATTGTTGTTTTGTTCATGTAGCGGACATAATAATCTTGATCAACTATAAGGATACCCACGCCCATTGAATCAATGGCATCAAGGTATTTTTTTGATTTTTCATCACTTTTTTGCAAGGCTTGTCTGGATAATTTGTGTTCTGCTATTTCCTGCTCCATAGCTTTCTTTGTTGCAAGCCATCTGTCTTTCATTAACCCGATAAAAAACCCTGAGATACTGCCAACAATCAAGGGCACAATATACCTGTAAAAATTGTATTCTGCATTTGTCCCATGGAGAGCGACACGACCAAAAGCAGGGACTATCACCGCACCCAACATAGAAAATTTCAGCTTATTATAAGAGGTCAATATCATAATAATTTCCCACTTAAAAGATATCTATCTATAATAAATTCAGACGTCTTGCAATATTCAGGTCGAGCTAAACAAGTGTCATCTTAATATAGCCTGTAATGTAAAGCAAATAAATTCTCTTCAAAAAAATTAAGGCTTGCGTTGTGAAAGGGATGGGTCATGAAGTCAGGCATACTATCAAACTTATGTTAACTTAAGATAAATTTAAAAATTATTTGTATTAAGGGGAAATTTATGGAACAATACAAAATATGCTTACGGATAACGAAATATTAAAACTTAAAGAACTTGGACAGAGACTTAAACAGGCAAGGCTTGAACGAAATGATCCTCAAAAGGAGTTTGCTGTAAGAATCGGAGTTTCCATTCCCACGCTTTATAAGATGGAAAAAGGTGATCCTTCCGTTACAATGGGGTATTGGTTAAAGGCATTGTCAATATTAGGAAAACTTGATGAACTGGACAATTTAATTGCACCTTCCGAATCTTTGTTTGAAAGATATGAAGAGTTAAAAAAGAAAAAAACTCGCAAGCGGGCAGGTAAAAAATGAAAAAACTTAAAGTCATGGTTACACTCCCCCATGGAGAAAAATTGTTCTGCGGCGAAATACTCACTGCAAAGCCCGATACAAGAGGAGCCATACAGGGAGCATTCAGATATACACCTTCCTACCTTAATCATCAACATCGATTTGCCCTTGATCCTGTCAACCTGCCGTTAGCAGCCAAAGAATTTCAGGCTGAAAGACCTGAAGGCATCCACTCGGTTTTTGAAGATGCATTGCCTGATGCCTGGGGCAGGCAGCTTTTAATTAAAAGAGCAGACCTGAAACGTAATGAGCAGAATGCACCAAAATTATTAGAAATTCTGGGACAAAACGGCTTGGGAGCTTTATCTTTTTTTTCAGAAACAAAAAATCATGATCTTAACAATTTCTCTGCGCCTGTTGCAGACTTAAAAGACCTTTATGATGCAGCTGTTAAATATGATGCAGGCATTATGCCCGATAAAAACCATATGGAATTATTGTTCCGCCATGGCAGCACGCCTGGAGGCGCAAGACCAAAAGGGCTTATCAAAAAGCAAGACAATTCCCTTTGGATTGCAAAATTCCCCATGGCAAATGATAAATTCAGTGTTGAGCAGCTGGAAGCTGCCACCCTTGAGCTTGCAAAGATATCAGGACTTTTGATTCCTGATTTTGAACTTGTTAAAATTGGTAAACGCAAAATATTATTGGTAAAAAGATTTGATATTGCAGATTCCAAAGGTCGTTACCACATGATAAGCATGCAGACCCTGCTCAATGCCCATGGTTATTATTATGTAAACTACAGTGAATTGTTTGAAATCATTAAGCATCACAGCTGTCAACCATCAATCGATCTTGAAATGTTATTTACACAAATGGTGTTTAATGTGGCAGTGGGCAATACTGATGACCATCTGAAAAATTTCTGTATGTTATATAAAAATTTTGGGTATTGCATATCCCCGGCATATGATCTTTTACCGGATATTTATGAAAAAAAAGAACATACCCTGGCTTTCCCCCATGGTCAGGGGTACCTGCCGCCGGGCAGGTCAGGCATTGAAGAAACAGGCAGAATTTATAAAATCAAAAATAGTGCAAAAATAATTGATCGGGTGGTTGATGCGATGTTTAAATGGGAAAAAGTTTTTAAAAAATATGACGTGCCTGACCAAGAGATCAAACGCCTCAAACAAGATATTAATAAAAGGATAAAAGCACTTGAAAAATAAAGCTTAATCTTAATCAATACATTGCCCGAAAATTGTGTTCCAGATACCGTCGGGGCAGGTATGTTCAATTATCTGTACAGGTTTTTGTGCAAGGGCGTTTAAAACTTTTTTTGCCTGGGTTCGTAAAAGCCCTGAAAGTATAAACCATTGTTTGTTTAAAAACCCTTTTTGTTCAATCAAATCTTTCATGATATCGTAATGGATATTTGCAACAACAACATGGGCATTAAGGTTTATAAACTCTTCTCCCCTATCCTGGGAAACAAGAATCTTCTCTTCAAAAGAGTTAAGCCTTGCATTGTTAAGGGTTGTTTTAGCTGCAAGAAAATTAAAATCACATGCCAGCACTTTTTCTGCACCCAGCAGTGCCGCGCCCACAGATAAAAGACCGGTACCGGAACCAATATCCATTATAGTTAATACCCTGTTGCTATGTTCCATGAGTCTTTTAAGCATGGAAAAGCACTCTTCGGTTGTGGTGTGTTTTCCTGTGCCAAATACAACTCCGGGGTCAAGGATGAGTTGTTTCTGGTCAGGATTGTTTTGTACGGGTTTTTCCCAGGGAGGTGATATTAAAATATTGCCAATGGTATATGGCTTAATCTTATCTCCATGCCATTGTTCATAGGTCATTTCATACCTTTCCATGAATTTTGCATGATTATTATTTGATAAAATTGTCTGGATAAGCGTGTCAGCAGGGGATGAAAAAAAAAGAAAAGAGCTGTTCTCTTCAATCCAATTGCCAAGAAAATGTTGAATACCAACAAACAAAATGCCTTTGGGATCAACAATACCTTCAAAATAATATATGTACAGATTGTCCGAGGGTTTTATATATTTACTCATCTTTTGCCTTATTGTAAAAAGTCTGATAAAAATCAAATTTAAAATCAAAGGATATATATATTATGAAATGGATACATATTAAAGCAATTTTTGAATGTGACAACCTTGCCCTGGGAGAAGAGCTTGTATCAGACATGTTTTTCTCCCTTGGACTGAGCGGTGTTGAATGTAATATTCCCATACCAGGGTCATTGTTTAATGATAAGATCAAGGAAAATTCCATTGCAACATATATTCCTGCAACTGATTCGGCAGAAAATATCCTGAAAAAAATTAAAATAAAAGCTCCTTTACTTTTAGATGCAGGCATCAAAATCAAAATTACAACGGACATGGTTGATGAACAAGACTGGGCAGAATCGTGGAAAGAGTTTTTCCATGTTACAAAAATTACTGACAGGATTATTGTAAAGCCTGAATGGCGGGATTATAAAAAAAAGGAAAATGAACTTGTAATTGAACTTGATCCGGGCATGGCATTTGGGACAGGAACCCATCCCACCACATCATTGTGCATGAAAATGATAGATCAATATCTAAACCATGGGCAATCTTTTCTTGATGTGGGAACAGGTTCTGGGATTCTCATGATTACAGCTGCAAAGCTTGGGGCAGAGTATGGACTTGGGATTGACAATGATGAACTTGCAGTAAAAATTGCAAAAGAAAATTTAGACAAAAACAAAATAGACCCGGACAAATTTATAATCGGTTTAAATACAATGGAAGATATTAAAAAAACCCATAATAAGACTGGTTTTGATATGATTTGCGCCAATATCCTTGCCCACGTAATCATTGATATCATGCCTTTGATAAAAAGCAATTTAAACCGGAGCGGCATTGCAATTGTCTCAGGTATTATAAGGGAAAAAGAAAAGCTTGTTCTCCAATCTATCAAAGAGAACAAGCTTGAACTTGTTGAAATCCTTCACATGGAAGAATGGGTTGCCATTGCAATTAAAAAATCAGCTTGAAATCAGCTGGACAATCTGCTTACCAATACAGATGCAGGAACCAATTGCACCTTTTTCTTAATCCATGATATATTTTTCTTAAGGGTTTCTGCTGTTGCACTGTAAGGATGAGCAATACCAATAGCAGAACCATGTTTCTTTGCCTTTCTTATGAGCTGTTTTATCTGACCTATTATGTATTTTGAATCTTGAAGATTATCCAGAAAAATATCACGCTGACCAAAATCTATTTTTAAAAGAGAAGCAGAAGAAGCACATTTTGTCCTGCCGGTTGTGATGCTGTCAATAAAGAAAAGATCCCGCTTTTTTAATATGGTGAAAATCTGGTTCATTTTTGCAGACATGGGAGTAAGTCTTGATCCCATATGATTATTAACACCAACAATATAGGGTACGGCATTAAGATCTTTTTTTAATTGGAAAATAAGCTGATCAGGAGTCATATCTATCAGCAGACTTCCGGGACCCGAATCAACATTGGGGTATTCCACAGGTTCCATGGGCAGATGAAGCATTATCTGATGTCCCATTCCGTGCAATTCACCGGCAAGCTCTTTTCCATGGGGTGAAAACGGCAAAACTGAAAAAGTTATATTATCATCAAGATGTGCAAGTATCCTTGCTGTTTTCCTGTTATATCCTATATCATCAATAATAATAGCAACCAGGGGAAGCCCGTTCTTTTTTATTATCGGCTTGACCTTGATATGGTCTTTTACATGGGTTTTAGATGGGATGCTTGAAACATCATCATCAAATACTTCATACTTGATTTTATTTGAAGATTTTTTTGTATTATCCTGTTTTGGTTTTGGCTTTGGTTTTGGACCTGGCAAAGGTTTTTTATCCGGCTTTACAGGCTTTTCAGGTTTGGTTGCTGTAATTTTACTTGCCTTAATATTTTTTTTCTCAAATTTGTGGTTAATAAAAAAATCAGCTAACATGGCAATGGTTGCCACAATAAAAACCAGGATTATAATCCCGAATATAATCTTTTTAAGTTCCTCCACCACTGAATTTTTCTTTTTTGCTGTTGCTTTTTTCTTCCTAGTTGGTTTTTTCTTTTTTGCCATTTAACTTATTAAAAACTCCATAACTTATTAATATATCAAGTGCCCTGCTTATCTGAATATCCTTTTGCAATTTTTTCAGGTCAAGCAATCCATGTCCATTTTTCTTTTTCTTTTTTTTCTTTGATTTATCTTTTTTATTTCCTTCAGCTTCAAGATGATTTACAAGATCCTTCTCCTTTAACAATTTATCAAATTCACTCTCTTCTTTTGTATTTTTTAATACAAGTTCTCCGGGCAGAACCTCAATATCAGGTTCTATACCTTTTGCCTGTATTGATCTCTCATTGGGAGTATAATATCTTGCAATGGTATATTTGATTCCATACCCTCCCCTTAGCGGTATCACAGTCTGAACCGATGCTTTCCCAAAGGATGTAGTACCTAAAATCAAAGCTCTGCCATTGTCCTGAAGAGCACCTGCAACAATTTCCGAGGCACTTGCACTGCCACCATTAATCAATACAATAACAGGATAATTTCTAGATATTTTATTGGGAGTTGCATTAAATACTTCCTTGTCCTGCTCACGGCGACCTTTTGTAATAAGAATTATGCCATGTTCAAGAAATATATCAGCAACCTTGATTGCCTGGGTTAATAATCCACCGGGGTTATGTCTTAAATCCAGAATAAGCCCTTTTAATGGTTTTTTTTCCTTTTCAAGATCTTTAAGAGCGGTTTCCAGCTCATCGCAAGTATGCTTCCTGAAATTGGTAATTCTTACATAGCCAAACCCGGGCTTAAGGCTTATACTTTTAACACTGTTTAAAGGAATGGTATTTCTCTTTAAATTAAATACAATAGGTTTGGAAGCATTTGCCCTGACTATTGTAATAACAACTTTTTTCCCTTTAGGTCCCCTCATGAGTTTTACTGCTTCCCAGAGAGCCATACCCCTTGTGGACTTTTCATCAACTTTTATTATTATATCACCTGCTTCTATACCTGCTTTATATGCTGGTGTGCCTTCTATGGGAGAAATAACAGTTAACAATCCCTTTTCCTGAGTTATGACTACGCCGATACCACTAAAGTTCCCCCGGGTGTCTTCCTGAAGTTTATCAAAGGCCTGGGGCGGCATAAAAGATGAGTGGGGATCAAGGTTTTCCACCATACCTTTGATTGCATTGTTTACAAGTTCTTTAGTATCGACCTTATCAACATAATTTTTTTCAAGCTCTTCTAATATTTCAGTAAAAAGTTTAATCGACTGATAGCCTTCTTCTTTATCTGCTGCAATTGCAGGAGGTACAACACTTATTGTCATAAAAAACACAAATACCAGAACTTGTATCAAAAAATTGGAATAAATTTTCTTATCTGTATTCATCTTAATCATCTTAAGCTCCTTTTCTTAGCCACTTCATAGGATTAACAGGTTTACCATGATGCCTTATTTCAAAATGAAGGCATAATCCTTTAATTGAACCTGTGTCTCCGGCAATTGCAATAATTTCCTCTTTTTCAACAATATCACCAATCGTTTTTAATAATTCTTTATTGTGTGCATAAAGTGAATAATAACTATTACCATGGTCGATAATCATTAAATTGCCATAACCCTGAAACCATTTGGCAAAAATAACCTTACCATAAAATACTGCTTTAACACGACCATTTTTCTCAGGTCTTATATCAATTCCGTTCTGAAATGTGAATGTTTTATTATCAGAAGATTTTCCTGCTCCAAAGCTTGATATGATTTTTCCCTTTACAGGCATGGGAAGCCGTCCATGGTAATCGGAAAATAATTTAGAATTAATATTCATTTTCTTTTTCTTGAGCTTACTCATCTGTTTAATCTGCTGATCAAGCTTTATGGCTGCTTTTTCAAGCGATTTAATTGCAGCAAGTTCAAGTTTTTTTTCAGTTCTTATTTTTTTTAAAATTTCATTTTTCCGTTTACTCTTTTTTTCAGTGATCAATATCTGCAGATTTAACTCACGTTCAAGCTCTAATTTATCCTTTTTATTTTGTTTAAGCTCTTTTTCAAGTCTCTCATACCTGTGCATTGTCAAAATCTGCTCATTTAAAATCACTATATCCGATTCAATGATTTTACTTAGTGCCCTTTGCTGTATAATAAAATCAAATATGGATTCAGGTGCTGACACAACCTCAAATTTACCCAGCATTTTCATCCTGTAAAGGGCATTAAGCCTTGTGCCTGAATAGAGTCGTTTTTGATCATACTCTTCAATAATTTTTTCTTTTTCTCTAATAATATTTTTAATTTTCTTATCAATGGTTTTAAGATTTTTCGAAATATGTGAAACTTTGATTTTTGCCTGATTTAATGTTGAATCTATCTCATTTAAGCCTTCAATAATAATTTTTTCTTCTTTGGAAAAAGATATAATTTTTTCCTTTTTCTGTTGAATCTTCTTTTTAATACTTGCCTTGTCCTTGTTCGGCACGATATTTTGTTTTTCTGTTCTGGGTTCAGGTTTGATTGTCTTTATAGGTTTTAAAACTCTTAAATACTGTAAACGATTTCTTACATACCCTTTTTGTCCATCAAACTCTATCTGAATCCATGCACCGATTGTCCCTGTTTCGCCATACACCTTAACTTTTGCATTTTTTTTCAGCACATAATAAACACTGCTGTCATTGGAAGGTCCAAGCCGGACATTAAGCCTGAACGCGGTAATAACGCCATCTTTTGCCACGCGTTTTTTACTGGCAAAGGCATCATTGGCACAATTTAAAAAAACTGCCAATACAAAGGATATAATAATTATTTTAGTAATTGTCTTAATGATATATAACATCCAAACCAGCCTAAAAAAGTACTGCAAAAAATTATTAGTAAAATATATTTAAATGATAAAAATTGAATATCAACAAACATATACGAAGATACTGCATCACTAAGTCCTGAAGACAAACTCAAATATGATATTAAAAGAATCATCAGCCCTGCAATACCGCCAATCGCACCCTGCATTATCCCTTCCAGATAAAACGGGGTCTTTATAAAACTGTCTGTTGCGCCAACAAGGTGCATGATGCTGATCTCTTCCTGTCTTGCAAAAAAAGCAAGCCTTACAGTATTCGCAGTTATAAAAAGTGCGACCAGAAAAAACAGACTGCTTATTGCATAACCTGCAACTTTGAAAAGTTTATAAATACTTAAAAATTTATCAAGCCAGCTTTGACCATATTCCACTTCAGTTACCATGGGTATTCTTTTTAAACTATCAGCAAACAAAGCCACATCTTCAAAATTTGATACTCCGCTCATTCTAATATCAAAAGCGTCAGGCAATGGATTCTCACTTAAAGTTTCAAAAAATACATTATCTGACTTGATATCTTTTTTCAAATTACTCAATGCAACATCTTTTGAAATAAAAAACACCTGCTTTGTATTTTTTAGCTTTTTTAATGTGGCATTCATCTCAGGAACCATATCCAGAGTAAAATTTTTGTCCATATACACCATGACTCTTCCGCCATGGTTCCATGTTTCAACCATATTGCTTATATTTTGAAAAAAAAGCATAAAAGTACTTACTACGAGGATTGAAAGAGCTATTGTGATGATAGTTATTAAATTTAAAAATTTATTAAGCTTAATATCTACCAAAGCCCTTTTCACATAACGATTCATTCTCCCTCCACCATCTATAATATAGCCTATTTATAGCATTCGTGCAGTGTTTTGAAGTTCTCCGTCCTTTAGGAGTACACTCCTTGCCTTTACAGTTCTACTAATCAGTTGGATATCATGACTTGCTATAATAACAGTTGCTCCTTTTTCATGATACTTCATAATAAAATCCATTGTTGCCTGGGCTGCTTCTGCATCAAGGCTTCCTGTGGGTTCATCTGCAAGTATTATTGAAGGATTTCCTGCCATTGCCCTTGCCACAGCCACTCTCTGCTGTTCTCCACCGGACAGCATGGGAGGATAGGCATGAACTTTTTTCTCCATGTTGGTTATTCTTAAAACATGCATAACTTTCTTGCGTATATATCCGGGTTTTTTACCTGCAGCTTCCAGCACAAGAGCTATATTATCAAAAACTGTTCTATTGGTAATAAGTTTATAGTCCTGGAAAATCATGCCAAACCTGCGCCGCAGCAAGGCAAGCTTTGGTCTTGAAATCCTCGCAAGGTTCATGCCACCAACGATTATCTGACCTTCTGATACAGTTTCTGCAAGGTAAAGCATTTTCAATAAAGTTGATTTCCCGGCGCCAGTGGGTCCGTTTAAAAAAACAAATTCGCCCTTTTGGATTTCAAGGGAAACATTTTTTAAAGCATATTTTGCACCATAGCGTTTGCTGACATTGAAAAGTCGAATTATTGAATTATTGCTCTTCATACCTGATTTTACATCCCCATATATTTTATCAAAATTGACTGTTATAAAATTTACTGTTATAAATCAATTGTGTCAAGGAGTGCTGTAAAACAGTTTTTCTTACATTTGCCCTCATTGTAATCCGTAATACGGCTTCTTCCAAGCAATGAGGGCTTTATACGCTTTAATTGTAACTAAAAAAAGAGAAAAAGAAATTATGAAAATATTTGATAGCCATTCACATATAGATGATACCTGCTTTGAAAAAGACTTTGATGAGATGCTCAAACGTGCCCTGGAATTTTCAGTCCAAAAAATTATGGTGGTGGGCATAGACCAGCAGACATCTGAAAAAGCAATTAAACTTGCAAACAATTATAAAAATCTTATAACCTCAGTGGGAATGCACCCTCATTATGCAGATAAATGTTCTAAAGACGTGATAAAACTTTTTAAAAAACTTGCTCTTAACAATCCATGTGTAAGGGCATGGGGTGAAATCGGCCTTGATTTTAATAGAATGCATTCTAAAAAAGAGTCCCAGGAAAAATGGTTTGAAAGGCAGATATATGCAGCTTTGGAACTTGACCTGCCAATAATATTCCATGAACGTGATTCCAAGGGCAGATTCCTTGAAATCCTTGAATCAGCAGACATAAAAAATCGCAAAGGCGTGATCCATTGTTTTTCCGGCACAAAAACAGAAATGTTCAAATACCTTGATCTGGGATATTATATCGGGATTACAGGCATACTCACCTTACAGCAGCGTGGTGCGGGTTTGCGAGAACTCAGCCTGATGATACCTGAGAATAGAATTTTGATAGAAACAGATTCACCATATCTCACACCAGCACCTAAAAAAAATAAAATCCGCAGGAATGAGCCCGCCTTTGTAAAATTAGTCTTACAAAAACTTGCTGAAATAAAAAATACAGATGTGGAAAAACTTGCTGAAATAATATGGCAAAATACAATCGACCTTTATGGAGTCGTATAAACAAAACAGGCTGTCAACTCTTTTTCATTAAAATTTCCACTGCTTTTTCAAGTCCGTCAAGGGAGAATTCAAACATGGGGAAAATCTGGGAAATAGTCAGAATTGTATGGGTATATGCCCACATTCTCTCAGATACAGGATTCAGCCATACAGAATTTGGAAAAGTATCTTTGATAAATTGCAACCTTTCTATGCTGGGTTTACCGCTTCTTTCACTCATGTGAATGGAACCATCCTGTGCCATGAGCTCATAGGGTGCCATGCTTGCATCACCAATAACAATAAACCGGGTATCAGGATCCATTTTTACAAAATCATCTATTCTAAGCGGCTTTCTATACCTTGCAGGATCTTCATATACATAATCATAGATTGTATTATGAAAAAAATAAGTTTTTATCTCTTTAAACTGGGATTTTGCATAATCAAAAAGAGTTTGAACCATAGATATATAGGGGTCCATAGACCACCCACCATTATCAATAACAAGGATTATTTTCAGTCTGTCCCTAAGGGATCGGTCAAATAATAATTCGATCTCTCCCCCGTTTCTCATGGTTTCCCGTATGGTTTCGTCAATATTTATCTGATCTTTGGGACCTGCCGGAACCATATTGCGAAGGCGCTTTAAAGCCTCTCCCATATTGGCTTGAGTCAAAGGTCCAGTGGTGGAATAATCTTTATATCTTCTCTCATTTGCAACCTTAACAGCAGACTTATTCCTGGATTCTCCTCCCACACGCATTCCACCGGGATGAAAACCTGAATGCCCCACAGGCGAAGTTCCACCCGTACCTATCCATTTATGCCCCCCATGATGCTGACCTTGTTGATCTTTTAATCGTTCTTTAAAATATTCAATAAGTTCTTCAGGGGTTAATTTGTTTAATTCAGATTCGTCAACACCCAGGGCATCGGCAAGCTGTTTTGGGTGTTTAAGCCATTCATCAAGCATTGCCTGGGCTATCTCATCGACTTCAAACCCGTCATTTTCCGGTAAAGGTATACCCTCAAAATAAAAGGCAAATACCTGATCATAAAGATCAAAATATCGCTCACTTTTTACAAGAATTGCCCTTGCACATGTATAAAAATCATCAATGGTGAGTATCAAACCTTTTTGCAATGCTTTTTGCAAGGTCAAAAATGATGTAGGAGTTACAGGAACCCCCACTTCTTTAAGCTTATAAAAAAAACTTATAAACATAATACCTCTTTATATATTTTAAGGACTTAAAAAAGAGAACGCCTTGACGTGGTCTCTTTTGCTCTTGTATAGTCCGGGCTCTTTTTAAAAAGTACACCAAGATAAGGAATTTTCCCTTTTACGATATCCTTTGCATGGAAGTCAGGGTCAGCATCCAATGCCCTTATCCAATTAATCAATTCCCGTGTAGCAGGTCTTTTTTCAATGCCCTCAATACTTCTCAAAGAATAAAACGCATTAATTGAACTTTCCGCAAGCTTTTTATCAATATCAGGAAAATGAACATTAATAATTTTTCTCATCATCTTTGGATCAGGAAATGCAATATGGTGGAAATTACATCTTCCAAGAAAAGGATCAGATAAATCTTTTTTTGAATTGGAGGTAATAATAATAACAGGTCTCTGATTTGCAGTAACAACCTCATCGGTTTCAATGATATCAAACTGCATCTGGTCAAGGACATCAAGCATATCATCCTGAAAATCAGTGTCGGCTTTATCAATTTCATCAATTAAAAGCACAACCCTTTTATCAGCAGTAAATGCCTGACCAATCTTTCCCATTTTGATATATTCCTTAATATTACTTACATCTCTTTTGGAATCTCCAAATCGTGAATCATTCAACCTTGTGAGGGTATCATATTGATACAGGGCTTCAATCAATTTCATGCTTGACTTAACATTGAGAATAATCAAAGGCATGCCAAGGGATTCTGAGATAGCGTAAGCAAGCATTGTTTTTCCTGTTCCGGGCTCACCCTTTAAAAGCAGCGGCATTTCCAGGGTCATTGAAATATTAACAATGGATGCAAGCTCACTATCTAATACATATTTATTTGCTCCGGCAAAATGATTGCCAGGGTCTTTTGTATCTGCCATAAAATATCTCCATAAATAAATTATCTATTTTACAATTCTTTAATTGTATGCATTGAAACTAAAGAGTCAATGTCCTTTATATAAGTTATGCAGAAAAGCATCCTTTATATAAAGTTAAACATCCTATTATAATAAAACCTATTCCTGCAAGGATAGACATATATTTTGTGTTTATATACTCAGACAAAAAAGCACCTCCCAACACAGCAAGCCCGGAAGCAAGAATCAATGCTGAGGATGACCCCAGAAAAACCACAAATTTACTTGTCTCTTTGTCAGCTGCAAACAGCATTGTTGCAATCTGTGTTTTATCACCAAGTTCTGCAAAAAATACTGTTGCAAAAACAATTAATAATATTTTAAAGTCCATTGAATCACTCGCCTTTTATACTTGTAATAATGGAAAACTCAGGCGGTACTTCCAAATGTTTTTTCACAGCACATAATTGGGCAGAAGAAATAACAGCTTTTCTATATTTTTCAGGGAAATCAGAAGGAAGCTGAATATCAATAATCATTTTTGCAACCATTTTCCCATCAGGGCTGTCTTCCATTCTTTGAATAATTTTTATATTATCTGTGGGGATTTTTCTTTGCTGACAAAACGAAAGCACATAAATACCGGCACAGGTTCCAATGGATGCTAAAAACAAAGTAAAGGGCTCAGGGGCAGAGCCTTGACCACCATTTTTTATTGATTGATCAGTTTGAATTGTAATTCCTCTGTATTCTGCATCAACACGTTTTCCACCAGGGAAAGATATCTCCATTTCCATGATATTCTCCTAAATTATTATTAAACCAAAATATTTTAAAGC
>CAZTEM010000078.1:0-15186 GCA_964612755.1 uncultured Desulfobacterales bacterium
CAACCATATTTTTTTTTATTGCTGACTGTTCCTTAGTATTCTTAATGAGAAAAAAAAATATTCAAACAAACAATCCTTATTTTAATTTACAGAATAAATATAACTTCTTTTTACTGACTATATTAAAAATATTTTTTCTTTTATGTTTAGTTTATTTTCTGCTTAATCCTCCAGGGAATGCAGGTGCAGTTGGAGCTATTGCCATTGCTTACAGTATCGTAGTTATTATATTATTAAAAGATTTTATGAAAGGAATGGGCACTATAAATCAAAAAAAATTATAGACTTTAATTAAATAAAGAGCACGCTTCAAGCCACATGAGTAAAAGGATTAGAGGATTAGGTGGACACGACACTTAATTATCTCTATGTAAAAATTTTACAAATAGGGCAGTTGCATATTCCAAGTGAAACTATACCCGCTAAAAAGAGAAAAATTGTATCAAAATTTATTTTAATTGCTTTACCCTTGCTCACACCCTGCAAATCTTGTATAAAAAAAATGGAGGTAAATGCTGAGAACTATGGGTATGAAGATTTAGCTTTTTGTTAAAACTTGCTCTTTTACAAAATTGAGATATCGGCTGGAATGATTGCTATCGTTGACGTTGCTCTCAAACGCAAAATCAAGCGATAGGAACATTGTCCTAAATGATCCGGTGAATTTTATTGATCCGCTGGGGTTGAGAATTCAAATCATGGGTAATTCAAACCAACAACAATATATTATGGACCAATTAAGCAAGTTTGTTAATGGCTCTATGGATATTGAGAAAAATGGTATGCTTTCAAGAACTCCATGTGACAATGATGGTGACATTGAAAATGATATTGATGAGTTGATAAATAGCGATAAATTATATAGAATTTTTGCCAACTTATCCCCTTCTAGCTGGGGCAGAGCTTCTACTATTCGAACAGAAAACGGTGCTGATATACACTTTGACCCAAATGTAGATGCAAATTATCAGTCAGGACCATTTTCATATTCACCTATTACACCAGCCGCAGAACTTGCTCATGAATTGGCCAGAGGGACACAAATTGAACGAAATGAACCTCATGGAACACAAGGAAGTGATATTAGAAGACAATCAAATAGGAATGCTGTTGATAGAGCTAATAGAGCTTATAGAAGGATGAACATGAAGCCTCGATGGGCATATTAATTATTAAATCGTGGAGTAAGCAAAAATGAAAAAAATTGTTAAATATGCAATAATCTTTTTTATAATTATATGCTGTACTGGGTCAATCTCATATTATTTGGCGCGTAAGAATGCAAAAAGTATTGTGAAAGGCAATACTAACTTATCATCACTAAGAGGTAATCTTGTTTTGTATATTGACAATAAACTAAAACCATGTTGGCTGTTTAAAGCAGAGCACAACTTTATTCTTACAGGAGGAACTTTTGATATATATGTTTCTTTCATGGGAAAAATTATTAAAATACCAAATGGAAATAAACTTAAATCTGATTAGAATTCAGAATTCACGAGATTAAGGGGATTGAATTTTAGTGACACTTTATAGAATCATAAATTCAAAATTAAGGGGACACGATACTAAATTATAAGCAAAGCTTTGAACTATACATATGACAATTTAGTTGTTTGTTAAAAACTGCTCTTTTACAAAATTGGAACGTTGGTGAAAACACTTGGCATCGTTTGGATTGCTCCTGTGAGCAAAAAAGTGCGACCGGGACATTGTCCTAAATGATCCGGTGAATTTTATTGATCCACTGGGTCTTTATGGTTGGTATAGTGAATTTAATGTTTTTAATCCAAATAGCACAATGAATAGACAATCTATAGGTATGTGGCAGGGAATTAAAGGTTCATATTATTCAATAACTGGCGACAATACCGCTGCAAATAAGGCTTTTAGGATTGCTGGTACAAATTCTGGACAGACAATAATGAAAGAAAATTGTGCCTCTCCATTGGATTATGGACTCTATTATGGTTCTCAAGCTGTATCAGGTATTATGGTCGCTGGTGCTTTGCTTGGTGGCATTGCTGAAATGGCTGGAATAATCGATACAGCTCCTCAAGGCAATAATATTATACGAATAATTAGTACGCCATTGAAAAGGGGTTTTCGATTAGACAAGCCTCATCATGGTCAAGGCATTCACAAACACTTTTGGAAATGGTAGGAGAGAAATTATGTCAAATTTCATAAAGCCTGATTTCAGATTAAATTCATTAGAGTTAAGGTGTGAAAATAATGAAGTGTGCCTTTACGGTACAAAAGAGGGGTTAAAAAAGTTGGCAAATTTAATTCTCTCTATAGCCAATGATACTAAAACCACTCATATTCATCTTGAAGATTATGATTTTTTAACACCAAATTCTTTAGCAGGTGCTGTTGCAATTTTTGAAAAAGATTAAACGGAAACAACTTTTGAATAGTAAATCCTTGTGCTATTAAAAAGTTGAAGTAATAACCCAAGACTATAGGTATGATAATTTGGTTTTTTGTTGAAAACTGCTCTTTTACAAAAATAAGATATTGACGGGAACGATTGCTATAGTTGAGGTTGCTCTTGTGACCAAAATCGAGCGACAGGGATATTGTCCTGAATGATCCTGTGAATAGTCTTAACCCGTTGGGATTAAAGAATTGGTATAAAAAAAAATCCATGTGATTAATTAAGAAGGCATGGATTTAGTAAAACATGGATAGGACTACATATATAACAACACACTAACGATTGAGCATGTAATATATATAGGAAGTATGCGTTAGAATAAAGGTATTTATGATAATGAGTACAATCATTTTTTGGGTTATATTTTTATTATCAATTTTTTTTGGAATGGTTTCCTGTGTTTTTCTTATAGGAATCTGCCAGATATCGGTCTTATTCATATTTTTTGACCAAGAAGTGCTGCATAATTATTCATATCAGCGATAGCACGATTAGCTGTTATTAATCATGCTTTTTTATTAAAATCATCCCAGAAATCTTTTTCAGGTTCCTGCCATTTTTTACCAAAGAATTTGGTAAAAAATGGAGCAAGCCTTGCAAACCAGTCAGTACCAGCTTTGATCTTATTCTGCTTTGCCGTGAGAACATCTTCTATATAGAGGGGGATATCCAATAATTTATCCTTGGGAATATATGCATCTGCCCCAAGTTTTATTGATTCTTTCAGGTTTGAAGGGCTTAATGCATGGGCTGTAAGCATTAAAGAAGGCGTGCCAAGTTTAGTTGTTACTTTTAAAAGATCATATCCTCTGACTCCCATAATATCGAGGACAGCAACATCATATTTATTATTTTTCAAATATTTAAGGGCGTCTTCAAAATTCGATGCTGTATCCACTTTAAAATTATCAAGCAATTCTTCAAGGGTTTCCAAAATATCGAGTTCATCATCAACAACAAGAATTCTTTTTTTAATAGTATCCATATCAGCAGTATTTTATCTCACTCCTATAAACTCAACATTGGTTTTTTGTTGAAAATTTTCTATTCTTTTAAAAATCTCTTTAAGCATGGTCTGGTCAATGCGTGATAAATTTTTTGGATTAATATAATTATCCGGCTTTTTACCTTCATCTATAATGGCAGTAACCTGCTTTACAAATCTTAAATTCATAAGATAATTATATGACTGGGTTATATCATTATATTCTTCGCTTGTTAAAATATCTTTTGTATAAAGCCTGAACAATCTTGACAAAGTATTTGCTTCTTTAACTTTGTTCTTTAAAGCATATACTCTTGCGCAGTCCACAATTGGGAGTATTGCCATTTTAAGGTCAAAGGAATCCTTATGCTCTCCTTTTGAATGCACAACAAAATTTCTGAAAAACCCCAGGGGAGGTTTAACATAAAGGGCGTTCTCTGTCAGATGCCTGAAAAACCCGGGCCAGTTTTCCAAAGATTTAAAAAGATAGGTATGGAGGTTGTCTGTTAAATATGTATCTCCCCAGGCTCCTTTAAAATCAAAAAATATGCTTGAATGAAGAAGGTCTTCAAGATCAGCAGTATGAATCCATTTAAAAAAATATTGCTGCCATACAGAAAGAGGCTTACACCATTTGGGATTCATTGCCATATTATTGCCTTCACAAAAAACAAAACCTGCTTTATCAAGCCAGGTGCAAATAATAATTGCAAGCTCATCAAAATAATTCTGTGCTTTTTCCTGCAACTCCTTATCCTTTATATCTTCATAAACAATTGCATTATCCTGATCAGTCTTTAGAGTCTGTTCTGCTCTGCCCTCGCTTCCCATGACCATAAAGGCAAAATTACAGGGCGGTTTGCCCTTCTCATCTATGGCAAATTTTATAATTTTATCTAAAATTGCATCGGAAAAAGCAGTAATCAATTTTGTTATATTTTGTGTATTAACTCCGTTTTTAATGGAGTCAAGGAGCATTTCAGGAAGCCTTGCATGGATATTTTCAAGTTGTTCAAATTTAACAGCAGATTTAATTTCTTTTATAAGAAGGTATGGGGATTTACCCTGGGCATTAAGAAGGTCATTTTGAGTAAGCACACCTGTTATTTTTCCTGATTTATTTCTGACAGGAAGATGATTTAAACTCTTTTTCATCAATAAAAGACAAGCTTCAAAAGCCTGGGATTCTGCATCCACAGTAATTAAAGATCCTGACATTATTTCTGAAACAGGTTTTTCAATATCATATCCCTTTGCTATGACCCTTTTTCTTAAATCACTGTCAGTAACTATTCCTGTAATTTGTTTATTCTCATCTCTTATAAAAATAGAACTTGTTTTATTTTTTGTCATCTTTTGAGAGGCTTGTTTAATAGTATTATCAAAAGAACAGGAAACAAGGCGAGGTGTGAATATTGCAGATATTGGCTGGCTGAAAAAAGATGAAACATTTTCTTTATTTGTCTGTTTTGATAAAATGCCTGCATAGGATTTATTCTGCATCCATTTCCCAAAGGTATCTGTAAAAAATTCTTTAAAATGATCAAATTGTTCACATAAATCAAGGAATTTCTCTGCAGGTAAAGTATAAAGCACAGAGTCTTCTGCAACCTTTAATGTGATCACGGAAACAGAATCATTCATAAGAATGGACATACCTCCATAGGTA
This sequence comes from uncultured Desulfobacterales bacterium, assembly GCA_964612755.1. Taxonomy (GTDB): domain Bacteria; phylum Desulfobacterota; class Desulfobacteria; order Desulfobacterales; family Desulfobacteraceae; genus JAIOSM01. Next base: position 5,095 of record CAZTEM010000078.1, read on the forward strand.
TCGCCCTCTCCAAGCTTATCTTTAAGCACTTTGCCCTTACTTCCTTCAAAATACCTTTCAAGGGCGCCTTCTAAAACAATATAAAAATCTTCAACTTGTGATTCTCCCTGAACAAAAAGAGTGGTACCTTTTTTATAATTATTAAGAGAAAAATGTTCAGATAATTCTTCCATGATGTGTTCAGGAAGAAAAGAAAAAGGTATTATTTCCATCAACATCTTTAAATCATATTGTCTCATATGCACTCACTTAACTTAGGATTTTTTTAAATATGCAAGCATTTTTCTATGTTATCAAATTGTTATAAACAATTCTATAAAAATTTAATTGATCTTGTTTGCGTTTTAGAAAATATATGGTAATTAAGATACAAGGTTTAAACATTGTGGGGGGAACAATATGTACCAGAAGCAATTGAAAAGTGTATATTTTCATTTCAGGTTTAAATTTCTAGCAATTACTGTCCTTGCCTTTTTATTGTATATAATACTTTCAACTCCCGGTGAATTCAGCCAATTTACTTCATCGGATCAATTTAAAGCCCTTGGTCCATTTCTTATTCTAAGTGGAATATTCTATCTTATTTTTAAAAAAGTTCCCATCAAGTGTCCCCATTGTAACAAGCTAAATTCTACAAAGCAGGACTGGCTTTGCCCTGACTGCAACAAAAAACAGGGTAAAAAACGTTATTTAATGGATAAATGTGTCCATTGCAAACAAATGCTTGCAAATTTTTCCTGCGAGCATTGCAAAAAAGAATTCAGGCTTTAATCTTGAACACGGCAGAAGATTCTGGCATTGAATCTCTGGAAAAACTAAAATATTTTTCCTTATCAAATCCAAATATTTTTGCAATAATAAATCCAGGAAATATTTTTGTTCTTACATTAAAATACTCTACTTCCATATTATATCTTGATTTTGCCATGGATATATTGTCCTGAGCCAAAAATATTTTTTGTTTAATGGTTTTAAATAATTCTATATTGTTTATATTCCTGGATTGATCAATCTGTATAAATAAATTGGCAATATTCTTTATCAAAATATTTTGTGCTGTTTCAAGCTTTTTTATCTGTCCCATGTCCATGGGAGTGTCATGGGACATCAAATTTTTTATCAGGCTATTATTTTGCCTTGCTGCTTTTTGTATCATTGCAAGGATTTCTTTATACTCTTTGTTTTGTATTGTTTCAGACAATTCAGGTAACAAATTTATATTTTCCTGACAGGAACTTAAAAGAACTTTTTGTGCGCTGGCAATCCTGCCTTCAGATCTATGCAGGCTTGAATACCCGCCAAAAACAATACAAACCAGAATAATTCCTGCAAAAAATACAAAAAAGCCTACCAATTTTGACCATTGTGCACCCATGAACATCTCCTTTTATCAGCCAGATTGTTTTATTTATCACAACTTAAAGCTTTATTAACAATTTTTCAATATCTTAACCGGGCATAATAGGTTTTTTTTGATACCCTGATCGCATCCTTCAAGGTTAGAATCCCATTGCTTTTTAAAATTTTTAACAATTTTAAAAATATTTCCGCTGTTGTAATAGCATCTCCCAAAGCTGTATGTCTGCCAATTATATTGACTCCAAGACGTCTTGCTATACTTTCCATATCATGGTGTTCATGTATGGGATGAAGAACAGCAGATAATAAAAGTGTATCAAGCACTGGATTGATAAATTTTATATTTGTAGTTTTTTCTTTCATCTTCAACATTTTCATATCAAAAGCAATATTGTGACCTAAAAGCACAGTATCTGATACAAATTGTTTAAACACTGGCAACACTTCAAAAATATTCTTCTTACCAGCAACCATTTCATAATTAATACCGTGTATTTTATAAGATTCAATGGGGATATCTCTTTTAGGATCTATGAATTCTTCAAAAATATCCTGGTAAGCAATTCTATTGTTTACAATCCTTACGCCGGCAATGGATACTATTTCATCGCCGCCCTCAGGGCTGAGACCAGTCGTCTCAGTATCAAAGACTGTATAGGTAATCTTATCCAGGCGATTATTTATAAGGTCAAGATTATTATCATCTGTGGTAAAAAGATCAAAATCATAAAACTCAGGGCGGCTGTCAGTAATTACAGGGCCCTGGCATTTCATTTTTACCGGTGTTTTTAATTCTGCATTGGCAATAAGGTTAATCTTCTTAAATTGATTGTCCTGATTAAGAATAAGTTTAACTTCAGTCAGGTTCTGTTTTAAAACATAAAACAAACTTGGAAGATTATTAATTCTCTTTGAATGAATATTTTCAAACTGATTTTCCTTAACAGGACTCCCCTGCCACGAAATTTCAAAAACAATATTTTCTCCTCTGGAAAAACAAAGTAAACAAAACTCTTTGCAATGAGTTAAATCAGATAAATTTTTTATTAAAAAAACAAATGCCGCCACAAAAGAATAATTATCTGCAACTATTCTTTCTGTATTTGTTTTATCAGTAGATATAAGTTTAATGTAGTACAATGAATCCAGTCGCAGTTGTATAGTTTTGATAAAATCTGGTAAAAAAAGTTTTGTGAGTGGAAGATGTGTAATTATGGAATCAAGTATTATTTCAGAAACTTTTTCATATTTTTGAACCACTTTTGTGCCTGAAAGATCTTTTTTTAAAGACAAAAGGTGTTTATGGGTAATATCATATTGATTTATTCTATCAGTGACATCCTGAAACATGAGGATAAATCCGGTCATTTCTCTTTTTGTATCAAGCATGGGAATAATCTCAACGCTTATCAAATAGCCTGTAAGTATTGGAGTTATAAAATAAGCACCCACGCTTTTCATGTCCTTATCCAGGCATGTTTTTATTTCATCAAGACCATTGTTTACCAATTCTTTATCAAGTAAATGAAAAATTGAACGGCCCAATCCTATAAAATGTTTTGCTGATTTAAGGCTTGTCCCCTGGGTAAAAGTTTTTTTTGCAATGGAATTAAACAATAAAATTCTACCATCATTGTTGCATATAATTATTCCCTGGGGGAGTTCTGCCATAATAGCAGCAAGAAGATTTTTTTCCTTTTCAATTTCTTTTCGTGCTGTAAGTATCTGTTCTGTAATATTTTTATTCAATTGTTCAAAAAGATCTGCAAAATCATTAATAACATTGGATAAATTTTTAATGTCGCTTACACCTTTGATTTTTAATCTATGGGAAGGGTTGGACGTATAAATCATAAAGGCTTCGGCAGAAATTTTTTTGATGGGCTTGATATATGTTTGATATATAATTTCCAGCCCTCCAAATGCAACACAGATAAAAATAAAAACAATACTTAAAAGAAAACCCGGATAATTGTTCCAGATTGCAAAAAGGGCTGAAACCTGTTCTTTATTTAATGCTCTAAAAAGGAAAAATGAAACGCAACCAACACTAACCAATGTTAAAAAAACAATGGCAAGGACATATTTCCAGAATCGATTGGTCTGCTTCATATTAGACTTTATTTTATCATATTATGATATTATCAAATAATAAGAAGAATTCCAGATATTCTTCCCATCTGGAATTCTTCCATTGTAATTTAATGATTATTTAACAGAGTTATCCCCACCATCCCCAGCCAAAGCTAGCCACCCAAAGGATGGAAAAGATTATGGTTACAATCAAATACATATCTTCTTTTGCCATGATATATTCTCCTCGAATTATTTAAGTAACAATCTAGGCTACAACAGCATCTGCTTCTTTGGTTACATCCATTGTTTCTTCATCTGCACGCCTGATTTGTTCCTCTGTTGTTGTTGACATTTCAGCCTTGAAACAAAGAGCCCACATCATCACAATACCAACAATCCACCATAAAATCTGCCATGACCATATAGCTGGAAATCCGCAAAAACTGAATGCAGTATTACCCCATAATACCCCGGGTCCAAGGGCAAGAAAATACCAGATCGGAACAAGGACTTTCATCCTGTTTCGCCATTTCTGACCATTCTCGGAAGGAGCATCAATACTATTGAGCCATTCTCTGACTTCTTTTTGCCTTGCATCAGTTTCTTCAGTATTTTTAAATCCAAGCCCGCGGCAGCCATAGGCTACAACAAAACCTGCAAATAAGCCCCAGAATGCAGTATGCATTGATAGAGGATATTTCCATACAAAATATGTTAACATATTCACAATAATACCGGTTAACAAACCAAGGGCTGCACCAATACTTGGGAATTTAAATCCATAATGTACACCCACAAGCATCAAATACATAATGGTTCCAAAGGTGGTTGCAAAGCCTCCGATCATAACAATGGCATCCGAGGACGTCAGACTTACAATAACCGCCGCAACAGTTAAAAGAGTTGCAAAGACTCTATTTGTCCAGATTTGCTCTGAATGGCTTCCGCCCTGACCTCGAACATATCTCCACCAGACGTCTCTTTGAATAATGGTTCCACCGGTTCCTATATAAGGAGCGGCTGTTGAGTGAATAGCTGCAATGGCGCCAAGGAAAACAAGACCGAGAACAGGTCCCGGCAAAAACTTAGTCATGAGTTTTGGTACAACATCACCGTTATTTGCTATTGTCATAACACCTGAGAGTTCAAGGATTTTAGCTCCCATACCCTGGAAGGCTGAAAAGAAAAACAGACAAATACCAACAATAAATGTTGACATGAAAACCTGCTGCCATGCCAGAGGTTTTGGATTTTTAATACCAAAATTCCAGAGGATAAATGCAGGAGATGATTGAATGCCCATAAGAGCAAACATATATGTCAAAATCATTACTGCTGTCCAGCCACCACCTATACCAAAATGTATTAATCCTGGAACCTGGGAATATTTTGCATCAAGTCCGGCTAAAGATTTTACCATGCCTGACCAGCCGCCAATGGCATCTGACTTAATTACAAATAAGCCTAGAAGCATAATACCTATTACAAGGAGAAGGAATTGAAGAACACCAACCCAGGTACTTGCTTTTAATCCACCTGTTACAACATAAAACCATACAATAAAAGCCATGAAAATAAGGCCCCAGAATGTTGGGATTCCTGCTACCCAATAAAATAATTTTGATGCTGCAATGAGCTGGATACCAGAATAAAAAATTGAATATAAAAGTGCTGCAAGCACAGTCAACCAACGGACAAACTCATTATTATAATAATATGCGAACATATCACCAGGGGTTATAAAACCATATCTTTTACCCATGAGCCAGTTTCTTTTAGCAAAAAAAGCTCCTGTAATTGGAATTGTTAAAACATAAAATGAAGCAAAAGCATATACAAGCCCTACCTTCCAGATCAAGCCTGGATGCCCTACAAATGTCCACCCGGAAAAGGATGCTGCGGTTGCTGCCATTAAAAATGCGATAAATGGAATGGATCGTCCTGCAATTCCATAGCCTGAGGCGGTTTTCTCAGTAAAAAACCCTCTTAAACCCCACCAGAAGCAATAAATAATGTATATTCCCAATAATAGAAATACCCAAGTTCTCGGTTCCATAAAAATTTTCCTCCTAAGTCATCTTTGCTTTCTTTGTTGATTGAATTTTACTCTCATGATTATCAAAAAATACAAAAATCAACGGAGCATATGTGCCATCACCTCCTTTTCCCGTGCTCAGCAGCTAGAATTTTGGTTAATCTTATATTCATTCTCTCTTATTTATTCTTTAACTTTATTTAAGCCTTTTTCCCATATCCTATTTTCCCTAAGGACTCTTCAATTTCATCCAATGAAGCCGGGTCATCAATGGTAGCAGGTAATTTATAGTCTTTTTTATCTGCAATGGATCGCATTGTGCCCCGCAGAACTTTTCCGGATCTGGTTTTAGGAAGCCTTTTAACCACAGTTGCAGTTTTAAATGCAGCAACAGGTCCAATCTGTTCCCTGACTCTTTGAATAACCTCTTTTACTATTTCATCGGAATCTTTAGTAACGCCGGCATTAAGCACTAAAAGCCCCAGAGGAACCTGTCCTTTAAGCTGATCTTCAACTCCCATTACAGCGCATTCTGCGACATCAGGATGCCCGGCAATAGCTTCTTCCATACCTCCGGTTGAGAGCCTGTGTCCTGCCACATTAATTATGTCATCTGTTCTTGCCATGACAAATACATATCCATCGCTATCCACAAACCCTGCATCAGCAGTTTCATAATATCCTGGAAAAGCTTTAAGATATTTATCAATATAAATCTGATCTTTTTCCCATAATGTAGGCAATGTTCCGGGAGGAAGAGGCAATTTTATAACAATGGCACCAATCTCACCTGCAGGCACATTATTACCATCAGGATCCAGAACCTGCACATCCCATCCGGGAACTGCTTTAGTCGGAGAACCCGGCTTGATTTCAAACTGGTGCAGACCAACACAATTGGCTGCAATTGCCCAACCTGTTTCAGTCTGCCACCAATGATCTATCACCGGAATTTTTAAACTGTTTTCTGCCCAGGACAATGTATCAGGATCAGTTCTCTCTCCTGCCAGAAACAAATATTTGAAATTAGAAAGATCAAATTTCTGCATTAACTCTGCTTTTGGATCTTCACGTTTAATTGCTCGAAAAGCCGTGGGTGCTGTAAACATGGTTTTAACCTTATGTTCGGAAATAACCCTCCAGAATGCACTGGCATCAGGTGTACCCACAGGTTTCCCTTCATAAAGAATAGTCGTACACCCCTGAAAAAGCGGTGCATAAACAATATATGAATGCCCTACGACCCAGCCAATATCAGAAGCAGCCCAATACACATCACCTTTTTGAACTCCATAAATTGCTTCCATGGTCCATTTTAGTGCAACAAGATGTCCTCCATTATCCCTTACAACACCTTTTGGCTCACCTGTAGTGCCGGAAGTATAAAGGATATAAAGAGGATCTGTTGCTTTAACCGGAACACAATCAGCAGGTGTTGCTTTTTCCATTTCAGAATTCCAGTCAAAGTCTCGTTTATCAATCAAATCTGCTTTTGCCTGGGGACGTTGAAAAATCACACATGCTTCAGGTTTAAATTCTGCAAGGTCAATTGCTTTATCCAATAAAGGCTTATATGCAATCACTTTTGCAATCTCAATACCGCATGATGCTGAAACAATAACTTTGGGCTTGGCATCATTAATACGGGTTGCAAGTTCATTGGCTGCAAAACCGCCAAACACAACCGAATGCACAGCACCAATCCTTGCACAGGCAAGCATAGCAATGGCAGCTTCCGGTATCATGGGCATATAAATGATGACCCTATCACCTTTTTTTACATTTTTTGAAACAAGCACACCTGCGAACTTTGACACTTTTTCTTTAAGCTCTGAAAATGTAATTTTTTGAATCGTCTTGGTTACAGGGCTGTCATAAATAATTGCATTATTATCACCCATGCCATTCTCAACATGGAGATCAACTGCATTATAGCAGGTATTTAACTCGCCACCTGTAAACCAGCGATAAAAAGGTTTATTGGAATCATCTAACACCTTATCCCATTTTTTATACCAATGGCAATCTTCAGCAATCTTGCCCCAGAAAGCATCCGGATCATTCAGAGACTGGTCATAAGCTTCAGTATACAAATTTGGCATATATCGTCCTCCAGGCAATTATAAAATTAAGATTTATTAACCATATCCTGTATTGTTTCAACAACTTCCGGGTTTGCAAGGGTCATAACATTACCCACATCACCCTTATTGGAGATTGCTCCCAGAACCCTTCGCATTATTTTACCTGAGCGTGTTTTTGGCATATCAGGAACCAACCAGACCTTTCTTGGTTTAGCAATTTTACCTATCTGCTCACAAATAGCATCGGAAATCTTCTGGGCAAGGGCATCTGTTGCTTCAATTCCCGGCTTTAATGCAATATACAAATCAGGTTCTTTACCTTTTATTTCATGGGCAACAGGAACAACTGCAGCTTCGGCAACTTCATCAACCACCAGCGATGCTGATTCTATTTCCTTGGTGCCAAGCCTGTGCCCTGAAACATTGATTACATCATCAATGCGACCGAGAACTCTAAAATAACCGTCTTCACTTACAGTCGCGGCATCACCGGTCAGATACGGCCAATCTCTCCAGTCTTTGCTGTCAGGTTTTGTATTATATCTTCCAAAATAAGTATCAACAAATCTGTCTCTATCACCCCATATTGTCTGGAACATTCCTGGCCATGGGTTTTGTATACATATATTGCCTGCAATGCCAGGACCTACTTTCTTTCCTTCATCATCAAAAATAATAGGATGAATACCAGGAACTCCTGGACCTGCACTGCCGGGTTTCATTGGGCTGATGCCCGGAACCGTACTGCACAGAAATCCTCCGGTCTCAGTTTGCCAATAAGTATCAACAATAATTGCTTCTCCCTTTCCCACAACAGCTTCATACCATTTCCAGACCTCAGGCTCTATGGGCTCACCAACAGTTGTCATATGTTTGAAATGATAATTATATTTAGCAGGTTCATCAGGACCGATTTTTCTCAATGCCCTGATCGCAGTTGGTGCAGTGTGGAATATATTCACATCAAGATCCTGGGCAATTCTCCAGGAACGACCAGCATCAGGATAAGTCGGAACCCCTTCATAAATTACAGAAGATGCGCAAAGTGCAAGCGGACCATACACAATAAATGAATGCCCTGTTATCCAGCCTATATCTGCCATACACCAATAAACATCTTCAGGATGAATGTCCTGAATATATTTTGACATTGCTGTAACATAAGCAAGATATCCGCCTGTTCCATGCTGACACCCTTTTGGTTTTCCTGTGGTACCACTGGTATACATTAAAAAAAGCGGGTCTTCAGAAAGCATTTGTTCAGGTTCTACCCTTGCTCCATAATATTTTTTCAATTCCGTATTAACAGAAATATCCCGACCATCTACCATTGGAGTCTTTGAAGAATACTTGCCCGGGTATCTTTCCCATACTAGCACAGTATCTACTACCTGTCCTTGTTCTGCTGCAATTTTAACAGCTTCATCTGCATTATTTTTATGTTCTAAAAGTTTACCGCTTCGATAATAAGCATCCATGACAATCAAAACTCTTGATTGTGAATCAACAATTCTATCAGCACTTGCACTGGGTGAAAATCCTCCAAAAACCACGGAATGAATAACACCAAGTCTGGCGCATGCCAGCATGGTTATTGGAAGCTCTGCAGACATGGGCATATGAATTGTTACCCTGTCACCTCTTTTAAGTTTTGCAGTATCACGTAATAATGCTGCAAATTCATTAACCCTTACATAGAGTTCCTGATAAGTTATATGATCAACCCGTTCTTCTTCCAACTCCGGGACAAAATGTATTGCGGTTTTATTTTTGTTGTCTTTGAGGTGGCGGTCAATACAATTATAACTTGCATTGATCTTTCCACCCTTAAACCATTTATAGCATGGAGCATCACTTGTATCCAAAACCTCATCCCAGTATTTATACCATGTAAGCAATTCGGCAAAATCAGTATAATAATCTGGGAAATTTTCCAGGCTGAACTTATCAAAAATTTCAGGATCATTAAGATTAGCTTGTCCGATAAACTTTGAAGAAGGATGATATAACTCTTCTTCTTTCCAGTGAACAGCAATCTGCGCCTCTGTGGTTTCCAGAACATCTTTTTTACTCATGGATACTATCCCCCTGCATAAAGATTAAAATTATGAAGTAAAATAAAAACGAATAAAAAATTTTACCTGCTAAAAAATATTATAAAAAATATTTAAATCCTAACTATTTATTAACTTAAGTTAAGATTGTAATTTAAATCTTTGCAAGTACCAAGTATAGAGGCTTTCGAGGGTCCAAAGTCGTAAATTATGATCAAATTGTAAATCGAATTCATAACTTGTATAAAGCTGTAATAAAGAAATTGGATTTAGTCAATAGCAATATTAATTTTTTTTTGAAAAAAAAATTAATATTGCTATTGACTATGACTAAAAAGCTCATCAATATTCAATAAAATAAAAGCCTTACTAATTGATAAGCTCTAAATGTAATTTAGATCCTCTTATCTAAAAAAATAAAAGTGGACGTAAAGTTCTTTTTCCATTAATGTCCTCCCATTTTTTTAAACTTTAACTGCTGACA
>CAZTEM010000079.1:0-15093 GCA_964612755.1 uncultured Desulfobacterales bacterium
TGTCGTAGTCTTTAAATAATCTTTTCTGGGAACTGGTTGATCTCTGTCAATCATTGATTTTAGTTGACATTTTGTCGCATTTTACACTATACATAGGCATGATTTTGCACTTGACCAATTTATATCCTTAATGCGGAGGAAAGATGGATTACAAAGATACATTGAATTTGCCTTCAACCAAATTCAAAATGAAGGCTAATTTGCCCAATCGTGAACCAGGAATGCTTAAAAAATGGGCTGATTCAAATTTATATAATAAAGTATTAGAGAAAAATAAAAATAATACCCATTATATTCTTCATGATGGACCTCCATATGCCAATGGTCATTTGCATATGGGTCATGCAATCAACAAAATTTTAAAAGATATAATAGTAAGATCCAAACAGATGGCAGGGTTTTATGCCAGATATAAACCGGGATGGGACTGTCATGGGCTTCCCATTGAACATGCAGTTGATTTAAAACTTGGTTCAAAAAAGAAAGAAATCACTGAAGTCGATAAAAGAAAAATGTGTCGAGATTTTGCAAAGAATTTTGTCGGAATTCAAAGGGATGAATTCAAGAGATTTGGTGTTGCAGGTGAATGGGAAGAGCCTTACCTTACAATGAATTATGAATATGAAGCAAGGATTGCAAAAGAATGCGCTACATTTGCTTTAAATGGTAATATGTCCCTTGGGAAAAAACCGATTTACTGGTGTTGCAGCTGCCAGACAGCTCTTGCAGAAGCTGAAATAGAATATCATGACCATACTTCACCTTCAATTTATGTAAAGTTTCCTTTAAAAGATGATATTTCTGATTTACAACCTGATATTAAAGGAAAGGATGTATTTTTTGTTATATGGACAACAACTCCATGGACAATTCCTGCCAATCTCGGGATATGTCTTCATCCAGAATTTACTTATTCCCTGGTTGATGCGGGAGATGCCGGAATATTAATCCTTGCAAAAGACTTATGTGATAGTGTTATGAAGGAATTTATGATCCAGGATTATACTATTTTGGGTGATTTTGATTCCAAGGTTTTTGAGAATAAAAAATGTAAACATCCTATATATGATAGGGACTCGCTGGTTGTTCTGGGTGATCATGTAACCCTGGAAGCTGGTACTGGTTGTGTGCATACTGCTCCTGGTCATGGTGCAGACGATTATATTGTGGGCAATAAATATGGTCTTAAAACATATTCTCCTGTTGAAAATGATGGTACATTTTCCGATGATGTTGAGATTTTTAAAGGCGAATTTATTTTCAAAGCAAATAAAGCCATTGTTGAAAAGCTTTCAAACCTTGGCATGCTTATGAAAAATTCTGATTTATCACATTCATACCCCCATTGCTGGCGGTGTAAAAAACCTGTTATTTATAGAGCTACTCCTCAATGGTTTTTAACAATGGATAAATATGATTTGAGAAAGAAAAGCCTTGAAGAAATTAATAATGTTAAATGGATTCCTTCATGGGGCAAAGAAAGAATATATTCCATGATTGAAAACCGTCCGGACTGGTGTTTATCACGCCAGAGATCCTGGGGGGTTCCCATAACATTATTCCATTGTAAAAAATGTAAAAAAGCCTATGTGACTGAGGAATCCATTGATAAGATATTTAATCTTTTTAAAGAACACAGCTCTGATATCTGGTTTGAGAAAGATGCAAAATTCCTTATGCCGGACAATGCTGTCTGCTCTGAATGTGGCAATAAAGATTTTGAAAAAGATACAAATATTCTTGATGTCTGGTTTGATTCAGGGGTCAGCCATGCTGCAGTTTTAGAAGATATGGAAAATTTCACAAGGCCTGCTGATCTTTACCTTGAAGGGAGTGATCAACATCGGGGATGGTTTCATTCATCTTTATTAACTTCTGTGGGATCCAATGGCAAAGCACCATACAAAGCTGTTTTAACCCATGGATTTGTTGTTGATGCCAAGGGGCATAAGATGTCTAAATCTGTTGGTAATGTAATAGCCCCTGAGAAGATTATTAAACAATATGGTGCTGATATATTAAGATTGTGGACAGCAGCATCTGATTATAGAGGAGATGTCAGCATTTCAGATAATATATTAAAACAATTGTCTGATGCATACAGGAGAATTAGAAATACCTGTAGATTTATGCTGGGAAATTTATTTGATTTTGATGTTGAAAATGATATGCAGCAAATTAAGTCCATGTCTGAACTTGATAAATTTATCCTGCATAAATATTATCTTGTTGTAAGCACATCTTTAAAAGCATATGAAGAATTTGAATTTCATAAAATTTATCATGCATTATATAATTTTTGCACCATTGATTTATCTTCTTTTTATCTTGATATTATCAAAGATAGACTTTATGTTAATCCAAAAAATGATATTGAGAGACGTTGTGCCCAGACCACAATGTATATTATTTTAGATTCCATTGTAAGACTTATGGCTCCGATTTTATCTTTTACTGCTGATGAAATATGGAGCTTTATGCCTGACTATAAAGGCAAGGAAGAAAGTGTTTGTCTTGCTTCCATGGCAGTCTTAGATGAAGAATTTAAACAGGAAAAACTTGCAGAAAAATGGGAAAAGATTTTATTAATTCGATCAGAAGTAACCAAGGCTCTTGAAGAAGCAAGGGTTGCTAAACTTATTGGACATCCTCTGGATGCTTCTATAATAATCGGGTTACCAGATCAGGAATACAAGGATATTTTTGCAAGCCTTAATGAAGATTTAAGGGATGTTTTTATTGTATCAAATGTTTCTTTGTCTGAAGACTTAGAAGATGATTCAGTATATAAAAGCAAGGAAATTGAAGGCTTAAAAATTTTGATCCAACGTGCAACCGGAGAAAAATGTGAAAGATGCTGGAGATATGATACAACCATTGGAGACAGTGTGGATCATCCTTTAATTTGTTCAAGATGTGTTGGAGCATTGGGAAAAATATTATAGATGGGATTTGATCAAAAATCTTTTATTCGTTTTTGCCTTATATCAGGTTTTGTTACAACCCTTGATCAGACTACGAAATATATTATTAAAACTTCTGTAGCCAGATATGATTCAATACCGGTTATAAGTAGTTTTTTTAATATTGTTTTTGTGGAAAATCCAGGAGGAGCTTTTGGACTTTTTGCAGATCAGCCTATTTTAATACGGAAATTTGTTTTTTTATTTCTATCTTCTATAATTGCAGTATTTATAGTCTTATTCTACAAAAGAATCTGTAAAGATTATTATTTTTTATCTTGTGGTATTGCCATGATTTTTGGAGGTGCGTTAGGTAATCTTATTGATAGATTCAGATTTAATGGACGAGTTGTTGATTTTCTGGATTTTTATATAAAAAATTATCATTGGCCTGCCTTTAATGTTGCAGACTCCGCTATAAATATTGGAATGGCAATACTGCTCTACCATATTTTGTTTAATAAAATTTCTGATTTTTAAAGGAGTAAATAGATTGCATCCTGTTTTATTTAAAATTTTTAATCTTACAATTTATACCTATGGTTTTTTTGTTGCATTAGGCTTTCTTACAGCACTTATTGTTGCACGCATCTTTGCAAAAAAAAATGATATGGACCAGCAATTAATTTCAGATATGCTTTTTACTATCCTTGTATCTGCACTTATAGGAGCAAGGCTATTATATATAATTATAAATTTTAAATATTATCAACATAATCTTATTGCAATGTTTAAAATATGGGATGGGGGGCTTGTCTTCTACGGAGGATTTATTTTTGCTGTAATAGGCAGTTATATTTTTATGAAATATAAAAAAATGAACCTGTGGAAAACAGCTGATATAATAGCTCCAGGTATTGCACTTGGTCATTCAATAGGAAGATTAGGATGCTTTTCAGCAGGGTGTTGTTATGGTAAGGAATGTTCTTATCCCTGGGCTGTGACTTTTTTAAATCATGATTCCCTTGCGCCTTTAGGATTACATTTGCATCCTACTCAACTATATTCATCTTTTTCCAATTTAATTATTTTTTTAATTCTTTTATTAATATATAAATTTAAGAGATTCCATGGGCAATTATTTTTTAGTTATCTTCTTATTTATAGTATTTTTAGGAGTATAATAGAAATGTTCAGGGGTGATTTCAGGGGCGACTTTTTTGGTTTTCCCATTTCTGTTTCCCAGGGCATTAGTTTAATTGTCGGTTTATTTTCTATTTATATGTTATTTTATCTTTTTAGAAAAAATAATGAGCCAAATTAAATATACCAAACTTAAAGAATCTTTAAACTCACTGAGTGAAAAAACATTTCCGCAATTGTTTTTGTTGTGGGGAGAAAAATATCTGATAGAAGAAAAACTTGATTTTATCGTATCAAAAATTTTGTCTAAACAAGAAAGAGAATTCGCATATAATGTTCTTACCGATGAAAATCTTACAATACCTAATTTAATTGATGAAATATCATTGTTTTCACCTTTTATGGACAAAAAACTTGTCTATGCTAAATATCTGGATTTACCCAAAGACGATTTAAAAAGATTATCTAATTTTATTACACCTGGTATTCCAAAAAATAATTATTTAATTATATCATTAATAAAGATTGACAAGAGATCAGCCTTTTATAAGATCATTAAAAATTCAGGGCTTGCTGTTGATTGCTCGGTACCAGATGGACTTAATAAATATGATATTGCAGAACAAACTCAGTTTTTTCGTAGTGAAATGGAGACTGTTTTAAAAAAAGAAAACAAAAATATTGACGAAAAGGCTTTTATACGACTCATTGACCTCACAGGATTTGATATATCAACTTTTATGGATAATTTAGGGAAACTTGTTTCTTTTGTGGGTACAAACCCTAAAATAACACTCAATGATGTTTCTCAAATGATTAAACGTACAAAAATTGATCCTGTGTTTGATTTCACAAATGCATATTCTGATAAGAATATCGAAAAAACTTTGTTTTTTTTATCCTCTTTATTAAATGCAAAATTTCATATACTTCAGATACTGAAAGCTTTAACCAATCATATGAGAAAAATATTTGCTGCAAAATGTTTTATTGAGAGCTTTGACGATAATAGAAAAATATGGGTAAGGGGTCAAAGTTTTAATACCTTTAATAATATTGTTGTTCCTGAAATTATCAAAGCAGATAATTCTCTTAAAGAATTACTTGAACAATTGGAAGAAAGCTCAAGTGATTTTTTCCTTGCATCTAAATCAAAAAGCAATTATCCTGAATACCAGATATTTAGAAAGTCAGACAATTTTTCATTAATCGAACTTAAAAATATTTTAATTGAAATATGCGAACTTGACAACAAGTTCAAGTCTTCTTCAACAGATCCTAATATTTTAATTAAAGATTTTATTTTTAGAACCTGTATTTAATATCAGAACTGTCCGGAGGTTAAAATTATGGTACGAAAGACAAAAATAATTGCAACTATTTCCAATAAATCATGCGAGCCAACATTTTTACAACGCTTATTTGAAGCTGGTATTAATATAGTACGATTAAATACAGCACATATGACACATGAAGATGCTCTTTTAGTTATCAAAAATACAAGAGAAGTTTCGGACAAAATAGCTATTTTGCTTGATACAAAAGGTCCTGAAATAAGAACATGCATGTCTGATTCACCATTAAAGGTCAAGCATGGCGATACAATTCGTATTAAAGGTGATCCTGCAGGGAAATCCGAGAATGATATCATTTGTGTCTCCTATGATAAATTTGTCCATGATATTCCCATGGGAAGTTCAATTATGATAGATGATGGATGTATTGCTCTTGCAGTTATGGAAAAAGATGATCAATATCTTTATTGTCATGTTGAAAATGATGGTATTATTGGAGAGAAAAAAAGCATTAATATTCCTTCAGTGCATGTAAAACTTCCTGCATTAAGCGAAAAAGATAAAGGATTTATCAAGTTCGCAGCTGAAAATAATCTGGATTTTATTGCACATTCCTTTGTTCGAAATAAAGAAGATGTCCTTGCAGTTCAGGCAATCCTTGACCTGGAAAAAAGTAAAATAAAAATAATTGCCAAAATTGAAAATTGTGATGGAGTGGATAATATCGAAGAAATTTTGGATCATGCCTATGGTGTTATGGTGGCACGGGGGGACCTTGCCGTTGAGATTCCGGCAGAAAGAATACCTTTGATCCAGAAGCAGCTTGTTAAGACATGTATTAAAAGAAGGCGGCCTGTAATTATTGCAACTCAAATGCTTCATACCATGATCCAGTCCCCAAGACCAACACGGGCAGAAGTCTCTGATGTTGCCAATGCATGTCTTGATCACACTGATGCCCTTATGTTATCCGGGGAAACAGCTAATGGTAAGTATCCTGAAGAAGCAGTCAGAACCATGGCAAATATTGCCATGGAAGTTGAGCAAAGGACAAGTTCCTTTATTGATGTTCCCTATGCATCGGAAAAAAAAGTGACAGCTTATCTTGCAAAAGCTGGTGTTAAAGCATCTTTAAGACTTAACACAAAGGCTATCCTTGCAGATTCAATGACAGGCAGGTCTATCAGGGAAATAGCAGCTTATCGAGGTGATAATCCAATTTTTGCTCTGGTTTACGATAAACAGGTGATGAGGGAGCTTGCCTTGTCCTATGGTGTTTATGCAAGTTTTATTAAAAGGGATAAAAATTCAGGATTTCCTTTTGAAAGAGTTGTTTTAACATTATTAAAAGAAAAATATTTCTTTTCTGATGATTTAGTAACAGTAATTGGTGGTCATTTTGGGGCAAAACATGGAGTCTCCTATGTGGAGATTGCAGAAGCAGGAGCAATGATGAGCTTGTCCTGATTCAAGGATGTAATAATTCTTCTGCCTTATATGAACTCCTGACAAAGGCTCCTGATGCGACTTCTTTAAATCCTGTTTTTTCTGCAAAAGTTTTTAACTCAATAAATTCTTCAGGAGAATAATATTTCTCAACAGGAAGATGATTTTTAGATGGTTGCAAATATTGTCCTATGGTCAGGATGGAGCAACCATGATCATAAAGATCATTTATGGTATCAAATAATTGAAAGAATGTTTCTCCTAAACCCACCATTATCCCTGATTTTACAGGTATCATTGGATCTATTTCCAAGGAATTTGAAATAAGATTCAATGATTGAGAATAGTCAGCTTCAGGTCTTGCTTTTTTATAAAGTGAGGGCACAGTTTCAATATTATGATTTAAAACATCAGGTTTTGCTTTAAGAATTGTTCTGAGTGCATTTTTATCGCCTCTTAAATCAGGTATTAAAACCTCAATTTTAATATTTGTTCCCATTTTTTTATGTATCTGAGAAATAGTTTCATTAAAATGAAATGCTCCTCCATCTTTTAAATCATCTCTTGTAACAGAGGTTATAACAACATATTTTAGATTAAGCTCTTTTACTGCATTGGCAATTCTTAATGGTTCATCAATATCAGGTGCCAGGGGAGTTTTTGAGTCTATATTGCAGAACCTGCAATTTCTTGTACATTGGGTCCCAAGTATCATGAATGTTGAAGTCCCTGAGCAGAAGCATTCCCATTTATTGGGGCAATTTGCACTTTGGCATACAGTATTGAGCCTTTCTTTTTTTAAAATATTTCTTACTTTTTCAAAACCCGTGGTTTTGGGAAGATTACGTTTAAGCCATAAAGGTTTTTTTTTGATTTTTTTTGATTTTGCAAGACCTGGGCAGGTGTTTTCAAATTTATATTTCAAATCAATTTTAAAAATATTTTCAAAGTTTTTTAGTATAATATTTTCAACTTGTTTAATATCTGTTTTTGAACTTTCTTTTTCCATGGAGGTTATTTCAATATCATCAAAACCACATGGATTAATCCATGAAAACGGTGTTAAATCAGGGTTGACATTTAAGGCAATTCCATGAAAACTGATATTTTTTTTCAGACCTATTCCAATACTGCCAATTTTAGCATTTTTAACCCAAATCCCAGGATTTTTAGAATTTCTTTCAGCTTTAATACCAAAATCAGCACAGGTTAAGATCATTACCTGTTCAAGCATGTTAACAAATTGTGGAACGTCAATTTTCAAGGGTTTAAGATCAATGATCGGGTAAAGAATTATTTGTCCGGGGCCATGGTATGTTATATTGCCACCCCTGGTTGTCTGAACAATTTCAATATTTTTAGATTTTAAAAAATCAAAAGAGCAATTAAGGTTTTCTTTACCGCCTCTTTTGCCTAAGGTAAATACAGGTAAATGTTGAGTTAATATAACTCTGTCATATAGAATCGCTTTTTCTTTTTTAGCATTAACAAGGTCAAGCTGCAAATCAAGCGCCCTTTGATACTCTGTCAATCCCAAGTTTAGACAAAGGGCAGGGCGCCTGGCTTTTGTATCCTTAATTTGCATCATCCCCTCAAACACGGTTTTCTTGCTGCCTGAACTTCATCAAGCCTTGAAACCTTTGTAATATTGGGGGCAGAGTGAAGAAGCTCAGGACTTTCCTGAGCTTCTTTAGCAATGGCTTTTACAGCATTGATAAATTCATCAATACTTTGTTTAGACTCTGTTTCAGTGGGCTCTACCATAAAGGCTCCTTCAACGACAAGGGGGAAATAAATAGTCGGAGGATGGAACCCATAGTCAAGAAGCCTTTTAGCCATGTCCATGGTTGTTATATGAAATTGATTCTGAATTTTATCATTAAATACACATTCGTGCATGCAAGGTCTGTCATAGGGCAGATTAAGAGTTTTTTTGAGTGATTCTTTGATGTAATTAGCATTAAGCACAGCATATTCAGAAACCTGTTTCAGACCTTCACTGCCTAAGGACAGAATATAAGCATAAGCTTTGACCATTACATTAAAATGACCATAAAAAGTATGTAATCTGCCAATGGAATGGGGTCGATTTGTCTCAATATAATAATTGTCTCCCTGTTTTTTAATTACAGGTATTGGCAGGAAAGGTTCAAGTTTTTTATTTACAACTACAGGTCCTGAACCTGGTCCACCGCCGCCATGG
This sequence comes from uncultured Desulfobacterales bacterium, assembly GCA_964612755.1. Classification (GTDB taxonomy): domain Bacteria; phylum Desulfobacterota; class Desulfobacteria; order Desulfobacterales; family Desulfobacteraceae; genus JAIOSM01. The sequence goes on from CAZTEM010000079.1 coordinate 8,991, forward strand.
GGTGTTGCAAAGGTTTTATGGAGATTTAAATGCATAACATCTATACCAATTTCTCCGGGTTTTACATAACCCATTACAGCATTCATATTAGCACCGTCACCATAGACAAGACCACCTTTTGAATGAACAATATCGGCAATTTCTTTGATGTTTTCTTCAAATAATCCAAGGGTATTTGGATTGGTAATCATAATACCAGCTGTATCTTCATCCATGATTAAATCAATATCTTTAGGAGAAAGAACTCCATTTTCATTTGACGATACATTAACAGGCTTGTATCCGCATAATGCAGCACTTGCAGGATTTGTCCCATGGGCAGTATCAGGAATAATGATTTTAGAACGTTGTCTGCCATTTTTTTCATGGAATGCATGGATTATTAAAATGCCTGCGAGTTCTCCATGGGCACCGGCTGCAGGTTGTAATGTGGCGGAATGCATGCCTGTAATTTCAATGAGCATTTGTTGAAGATTATACATAAGTTGTAATGCGCCCTTTGAATTTTTATCACCACAAAGGGGATGGGCATTGGCTATCTCATGCTTTGAAGCAAGAGCCTCATTGATTTTAGGATTGTATTTCATTGTACATGAGCCCAGAGGATACATGCCTGAGTCAACCCCAAAATTCCATTGTGAAAGCCTTGTATAATGCCTTACCACATCAAGTTCTGATAATTCGGGAAGTCCGATATTTTCCCGAATCAGGTTTTTATCCAATGGAGCATGGTCAACATCGTTATCAGGAATTGAAAAACCGCATCGTCCTTTTCTGCTGTTTTCCCAGAGTTCTTTTTCGTTAAAAACAAGTCCCTGGGCTCCGATTTTATTATTCATTATTTTACCTCCTGAACAAGGTTTTCAATATCTTTTTTCTTAATGGTTTCAGTTGCACAAAAAAGATAATGATTTTTCAATTTAGGAAAATATTGTTCAAGATTAATTCCAGCATAAATTCCTTTTTTGCTGAGCATATCTCGTTTTGTTTCAAATCCATCAGGAGCAATTGCAACAAATTCATTAAAAAATTGAGCGGAAAAGGGTATTGTAAAACCTATTTTTTCAAGTTCGCTTTTAAGAAAATAAGTTTTATCATGGTTTTGTTGCGCAATTTCCTTTATTCCCATTTTCCCAAGTGCTGCAAGATAAACAGCACAGGTCATGGCATTAAGACCATTATTGGAGCATATATTGGAAGATGCTTTTTCCCTTCTGATATGCTGTTCCCTTGTTGCAAGGGTCAGAACATACCCCTGTTTTCCATTTGCATCAATGGTTTTACCAACATATCTTCCTGGAAGGTTTCTCATCTGTTTTTTATTACCTGCAAGCAGACCTAATCCAGGACCTCCAAAGGATTTTCCAAGCCCCAGACTCTGACCTTCTCCTGCAACAAGATCAGCACCAAATTCTCCAGGAGGTTTTAAAAGCCCTAAAGAAAGTGCTTCTGTAAAAGAGGCAATAAACAAGGCATTTTTTGAGTCACAAACTTTTCTTGCAAGACCGAGGTCTTCAATATTGCCAAAAAAATTAGGTGATTGAACACCAATGCCTGCAATATCATCCATTGCTTCAACTTTTGAAAAATCTGTAAGACCTTCTTTGTTATAAGGGATTTCAATAAGTTGATATCCAGATGGTTTTAAATAGGTTCTAATAATTTCCTTGTGGTGGGGATGAATAAGGCTCGATACAGCAATTTTCTTTTTTTTCTTTTTTTTCAGGGCAATGAGCAATGCTTCGGCAAGGGCAGTACCACAATCATAATGGGAAGCAGTTGCGACATCCATTTTGGTAAGCTCGCAAATCATTGTTTGAAATTCATATATCCCCTGTAAAGTACCTTGGCTGATTTCCGGCTGGTAAGGTGTATAGGCAGTTGAAAATTCAGAACGAGAAATAAGATAGTTGACTAAAGCAGGTCTAAAATGATCGTAACTGCCAGCTCCTATGAAATATTTACTCCTGGTTGAAGCATTAATGGAAGATGCAATATTATCCATATGTTCATCAAGTTCCCATTCACTAAGAGCTTTGGGTAGTTGTAATTTATTTTTTGTTTTTAGTTTTTCAGGTATGCAGTCAAACAGGTTCTCAATTGAACTAAGACCTGTTTTGGCGAGCATTTTACTAATGTCTTCTTGAGTATGTGGCAGATAACGCATGGCAATTATCCTTTAATGGTTTCAAGATATGCTTCTTTATTTAGTAAGGCATCAAATTCAGACGGATTTGATAATTTAACTTCTGCAATCCAACCATCTTCATAACATGAATCATTTATTAATTCAGGAGCATCTTCTAATTTTTCATTTACAGAAATAATTTCTCCTGAGACAGGGATATAGATTTCAGAAACAGCTTTAACAGATTCGACATTGCTGAATTCATCGCCCTTGGAAAAACTATCTCCCACTTCAGGAAGTTCAACAAAAACTATCTCTCCAAGTTGATCCTGAGCATAATCATTGATTCCTATTTTTACAATATCATTATTTTTTTTTATCCATTCATGCGACTCAGCATATTTCATGTCATCTGGTAAAATTAAATCTTGAATTTCTTTCATAATAATTTCTCCTTTTTATAGAAGTTTAATAAAGCCTAATCAGTAAAATTTTTAATTGCTTTTCTTGCAGTTCTGTCTGGTCGGATATCTTTTACAATCATTACTTTGATTTTTCTTTTCCCTTCCTGAAGTATGACCTTGGTACCGGTCTCAATTTGTTTGTCAGTCATGACAAAACCACAGCTTAATCCTTTTAATTTTATATCAGAAAGATGATTTAAGGATGCGATACTGACAATTTTATTTTCATGCCAACCAATTCCCATATCAGTAACACAGGTTAAAATACTTCCTATATTATTTTGATTCTGGTCAAGGACTTTTGCATCATCAGAAATAGCAATTTTTCTAAGATCAAAACCAACAAAAGGGTAAGTATGATTTTGATTCTTGTCCATAAGAGCTTTTTTTCCAATAAAATTTTTAGTGAATTCTGTTTTATCATTATTATATGGCAAGGCAAAATCCCAAGGGTGATTAATAAATTTAAAATGTCCAATATCCTGATGGGAAAGAGGTAGACCTGCACCGGTACGCAAAGAATCTCTTGATGCAAGACCACATGCAATAATATTATATTTTTCCCCTGCCTTTAGTACATCTTCCCATAGTTTTAAAATTCCATGGGGGCTTATGAAAATTTCAAAACCAAATTCTCCTGTATACCCTGATCTGGAAAGCAAAATATTCGTATTATCAAGTAATTCTACAACTTTGAATGAAAAATAAGGCATATTATTAAATATTTCATCAGGATTTTTTAAAACTTTTTTAAGTATTCTGGCAGAATTTTTACCTTGAATATCCATTTTTGCGATTCTATCGGTTAAATCCATGATTTCCAGATTTAGATCTTTTTTATTATTAGTTAAATGAGCACTGATAACAGATCCCATTCCTGAATTTACACAAACCATGAATATTGTATTGGAAAATTTATATACAATGGCATCGTCAAGGCAATATCCCTTTTCATCTAAAAAAGCACCATAAACACATCTTCCTTGTTTTAAGGAAGTAAGATCTCGTGTAAAACAAAATTGCAGAAGTTCAAAAGCATCTTTACCCTTAATTGTAATGCATGCCATATGGCTGGTATCAAAAATTCCAGCTGAATTTAAAACTGCAAGATGTTCGTTTTTTACACCGGATTTATACCATAAAGGCATGTGATAACCACCAAAATCAGCCATGTTTGCAGATTGACTTAAATGCCATTCATGTAAAGGAGTGGTCTTAAGCTGTTTGTTCTCATATTGAAGATTATCATTATATGTTTTATCATCCCATTCAGGCATCATTATATCAATATTTTGATCCCCTGATAAATTTTTACTATTATGTTGGTGTGTCATATTTTATCTCCTTATTTCAGAGTATTAATTAAAATTGATAGGGCACTTTAAGATTGTATGATTTATAAATTACAAAGGTTTCAACATAGTTTATACCATCTACTTTAGATATTTCTTCTGTATAAAATTCTAAAAGACCGAAATTTTTTTTAAATAGAACCATCAGAATAATATCGTACCGCCCTGTAACTACACTGGCAGAAATAACGCCTTTTAATTTGCTTAATTCTTCTCCTTTTTCAACAATATTCATCTGGGAGAGTTTAATACCAATCATCACTGCACGATGACCTGGTAAAGAGGATGGGTCAATTAAACCGCATATATCCAACACCTTGTTTTCCATGAGTTTATTGACTCTGGCGCGAACAGTGTTCTCAGTTATTGCAAGCTTGGTTGCAATTTTTTTAAATGATTTCCTGCCTTGTTTTAATTCTCTTATAATATTTAAATTGATTTGATCGATTTTCATTTGACTCTCGTTTTTTTAAAATTAGACCATTTAAATTATCTTCTTGAAGTTTAGATGAAAATAATGGTATTGTCAAATAAAAATATAAATAATTTATGAAAAAATGAATATTTTTTATAAAAATTGATTAAATACTCAGCCTTTAAGAAATGGACATATGAGTTTAAATGGAATATATTAAAATTTTAAAATAATTTTAGAGAGGGAATTTTATGGGAAACAGACTGGTTATTTTAGGTGCAGGTCCTGGTGGCTATGTTGCTGCAATTAAAGCCGGCGCATTGGGGATGAAAGTTGTTCTGATTGAAAAGGCAGAACTTGGAGGTACTTGCTTGAATCATGGTTGTATTCCATCAAAGATAATGAAGAATTCAAGTGACTTGTTTATGAAAATTAAGGATTCTGCTCAATTTGGAATTAATATGTGTGGCGATATCAATTTTGATATAAAGGTATTGATGCAGCGAAAAGAAAAAATTATTGAGACCCAGAGAAAAGGTATTGAAGCGTTATTAAAAAAGAATAATGTAGAGCTTATAAAAGGCAAGGGATATATCAAAGATAAAGGGGTTATTATTGTTGAATCTCGTGAAATCCATTTTGATAAACTCATCATTGCCACCGGAACAAAGCCCTTGGACATGGAAGCTTTTTCATTTGATCATAAATATATTTTATCAAGCAATGACCTTTTATGCATAGATGAAATACCAGGATCAATAACAATTGTTGGTGGTGGAGTGATAGGATGTGAATTTGCTTTTATTTTGTCTTCATTGGGAACAAAGGTTACTATTGTTGAAGCAATGTCAAGATTGTTACCTTTACCTTCTGTTGATGAAAATTGCTCTAAGGTTATGCAGCGGGAGATGAAAAAAAGAAAAATAAAAATTTTGATTGATAGAATGGTGAAAACAGTAGATATACATAAAGGAAAATTATTATTAAAAATTGAAAAATCTCCATTTTCAACTGGGAATAAAAATATTGCGCAACAAATTATTGAAAGTGAAAAAATGGTGGTATGCGTTGGGAGAACGCCTTTGACTTCTGATATTGGTATTGAGAATCTGGGATTAAAACTTGATGCAAGGGGTTGGATTAAGGTTAATGATTATATGGAAACTGAAGTGAATGGAGTTTATGCAATTGGGGATATTCTTGGTCCTTCAAAAGTAATGCTTGCCCATGTTGCTTCCCATGAAGGTATGGTAGCTGTTGATAACATGATAGGTAAAACAAATAAAATGGAATATGATTCTATCCCCGGAGGAATTTTTACATGCCCTGAAATAGGAAATGTTGGTTTGTCTGAAACAGAAGCGGTAAATCAGGGTTTTTTGGTAAATAGTTTTTCAGTAAACTTTAGAACACTTGGAAAAGCACAGGCAATTGGTGAAATTGCAGGGGAAGCAAAAATTGTAGTTGAAAAGAAAACTAATAGAATACTTGGGGTTCACATAATTGGTCCCCACGCAACTGATTTGATTGCTGAAGCAACCCTTGCCGTGACAAAACAATTATCAGTTTCAGACCTGATTAATACAATCCATGCACATCCAACCCTTGCAGAGATTATGTCGGAAGTTGCTTTGAAAGCGAATGGGACCCCTTTGCATGGGTGATATGTAAAATATTAAAGATTTTAAAAGGAATGTATAATAATTTTATTATAATATTTTAAGTCTTGTAAAATTTTTTTTAG
>CAZTEM010000080.1:0-14553 GCA_964612755.1 uncultured Desulfobacterales bacterium
GAAATGCACCAATAAAAATGCAAGGTATGGCAAAGGTCTTGTGTTTTTTAAATTCCAATAAAGAAAGTAATCTTGATATCATTTTGTTTTATTATCTTAAAAAAAGGGGGCTTAATTGCTGACCAGATAAGCTGGTGATACCAATATTCACTTTAGCTATACACATCCTTTCTATGACCAACTTTAACTATCCAAACAGAAAGCTCTTTATCTTGGATTGAGTAAAGAATGCGGTATTGTCCATATCTCAAACGATATTTTTCTTGACCACTTAATTTTTTACATCCGGATTGACGGGGATTCTCACCAAGGGATTCAATACATGCAAGAATTTTTGTTAAATCCTTGTCTGGAATAGATTTGAAATCCTTCCACACTGATTTTTTAAAAAAAATTTTATATGCGCCCATCTCGCCTAAGCCTTTTAACCATTTGCTCGTAGCTTACTAAGGGCTCATCAGCTCTTTCCTCAAAAGCAGAAAGATCATTCGCATCCTCCGCAAGAGCTTCTCTCAATGCTTCATTAATAATTTTGGACATTGAACAGGATGTTTCAAGGGCTTTAAGGCGTAATGCATGATGAAGTGTTGGATCTAAATATATAGTTGATCGTTTTGATAATGTTGCCATAATTTTACCTCCAAATAAACAGTATCAACACTATAACACTATAATGTTTTTATGTCAAGATTTTGAAAACGAACTCTTTCTTATGTTGATCTTTTAGATATAGAGCCTTTGGCAATGCCGGTTTAAGCTTTTTTAATCCAGGTCAAGTTCAGCTTTACATTTATTGCATTGCATGGCACCGCGGAAAACCTTGTTGCCGCATTCTTTGCATATATAGCGGGCTTCTTCGTCGTTTATCCATTTTTCTGTCCCATGTTCCCGTCTATACGGGACAGATCTTAATATGACTTTTTTACCCACAGCCATGGGAAAATTGTCAATAAAGGCACAGGGGAATTCATCGCATTCATGGCATCCTGAATATCCTTTGTCTTGGCAGCAGTCACGGATTTCACATTGCTGGCAATGCATAAAAATAGTATTGGACATGCATCCATTGCATTTTATGTCATCTGTTGTAAGATTCTCGCAATTGGGAAGGGTGCCCTTGCCTTTAACATTTCCTTTATAAAGGTTAACAAGTCCTTTTTTCAATTTTTCATTGTTATCCCTGTGGGCAATATGAATTGCACAAACTCCGCAATAAAGTCCGCAAGGCGAGGCAAAATCTGGTGAGGCAAAATCTGAATTTATTTTCATAATAGAAGATCTCCTTTTGTTTTTATTTAAGTGGTTTCATATTTATAGTCAACACAATTTTTAATTTATGTTATTCTGTTTTTAATAATTATTAAAAATCATGGAGTTTTTTATATATCATGGACAAAAAAATAATAAATAAAGACTTGTTTGATTTTAAACTTTGCACCACTTCATTTATTTATCCTGACAATATTATTCCCAATGTCAGAAAACTCGGGCCATTTTTTGATGAAATTGAACTTTTGATATTTGAAAGCATTCCTTGTTCTGTTCTCCCGTCTCCCAGGGATATAAAAGAGCTTAAAAACCTGGCACAGGAATTTGACTTAACATATAATATCCATCTTCCGGTTGATGTATCCCTTACAGATATTTCCAGAACAAAAAGAGATCAGGCTGTTGAAACCATAAAACAGGTTATTGATATTACAGGTCTGTTAAATCCGACAACCCACACTCTTCACCTGGAATTTGAAGAATATAAAAATTCTTCTTTAAATTATGATGACTGGTATAAAAGAAGTTTTGATGCCATGGGAAAATTGTGCGCATTATTGGACAAACCTGAAATAATTTCCATGGAAACCCTTGATTATCCCTTTGAATCCATTGCACCCATAATTGATGAATATCAGGTTTCTGTCTGTGTTGATGCAGGGCATCTGATAAAATACGGTCATGACATTAAACGCATTTTTGAAAAATACCATGATAAAATTCCCCTTATCCACCTCCATGGCGTTGATTTTTCCATGGTGCCTCCAAAGGATCATGTTTCCCTTGAAAAAATGCCAAAGGAAAAATTTATTGATACCCTTGAAGTTTTGAAAAAATTTAAAGGCGTTGTTTCCATAGAAGTGTTTAATAAAGACAATTTAATATCATCTCTTGATTTTTTAAAGAAAAATTTTTAAAAGTTCTTTTGATTCAGCACATCTTTAATATTGCCTGAAATTTTGAGACCACCTTGGACCAAAACAAGTATTTTTTCTGCAATGGCTGAAATTTCTTCCATATTGTGGCTTACATACAAAACCGGTATTGATAACTCTGTTGAAAGTTTTTTGATAAAGGGGAGAACTTCATGTTTTCTTGATTGATCAAGGGAAGCTAAGGGCTCATCCATGAGAAGGAGGTACGGACTTGTAAGCAATGCCCTTCCAATTGCCACACGCTGCTTTTCACCGCCTGATAATTTAGCAGGCCTTCGTTTTAATACCCTGGAAATATCCAAAAGCTCAATTACATGATCAATATCTATGTATCGCTCCTTAATTGGTATTAATTTCATTCCATAGGTCAGGTTTGACATTGCTGATAAATGGGGAAAAAGTCTTGCTTCCTGAAAAACATAACCAAAACGCCGCTTTTCAGGGGAAATATTGATTTTTTTATTGGAATCATAAACGCATTTATTATTAATAATAATATGTCCCTTATCTGGGTTGCCAAGCCCTGAAATCATATTGATAATAGATGTTTTACCTGCGCCTGAGTGCCCTGAAAGAGCGGTTATGCCAATATGTTCACAAGCATATTTGATATTGATTTTAAAATCTTTGTATTGTTTTTGAATATTAATATCAATCATGGATAATTAATCTCCCCTTATTATCCCTGACATTTTTCTGGATAGATATTCCGAGGTCATGAGGGCGAAAAATGCAGTAATAACCGAAATAATGCACAGCCTCATGGCGCCGACATCGCCGTTTGGCACCTGGGTCATGGTATAAAGTGCAAGGGGCAGCGTTCTTGTCTCTCCAGGTATATTTGATACAAAAGTGATGGTTGCTCCAAATTCACTTAAACTCCTTGCAAAGGCAAGGATCATGCCTGTCAGCACACCTGGTGCTATTAAGGGTAATGTAATGGTGAAAAAAATCCGAACCTTTCCTGCGCCAAGGGTTTTTGCAGCTTCTTCAAGACCTGGATCAACAGCTTCTAAAGAAAGACGTACTGCACGTACAAAAAGTGGGAAAGCCATAACAGCTGATGCAAGGGCAGCTCCTTTCCAGTTAAAGGCAAAACTCATTCCTGTCAGATTAAAAAGCAAGTTCCCAAGAATTCCTTTTCTGCCCAGAAGCACAAGAAGAAAATACCCTGTTACAACAGGAGGCAGCACAAGGGGCAGATGAACCATACTGTCTAACAAAGCTTTTCCAAAAAAGAATTTTTTGGCAAGTATCCATGCTGCACCAATACCCGGGATAAAGCAGACAAATACAGCCCATAAAGAGACCTTGAGGCTTAGAATTAATGCTTCTGTTTCAAAGGGTGTGAGTCTTAAAAATTCCATTATTTAACCCTGTTGAACATTATTGAATCAAAAATCCGTATTTTTTAAATATTTTTTCAGCCCCGGGTGATTTTAAAAATTTTAAAAAGGCTAAACCGGATTTTGTGCTGTTCTCTTTTACAATTGCTGCCTGATAGGTTATGGGAAGATGGGATTTTTCAGGAAAAACACCTGCAATTTTCACTTTATCTGTAATGGCAGCATCTGTGGAATACACAATGCCTAAGGGAGATTCTTCCCGTTCAACAAAAACAAGGGCGGTCCGCACATCCTTTGCTCTTATGACCCTTGATTTTATTTTGTCCCATACACCAAGGGAGATTAACGCCTGTTTTCCGTATATACCTGCCGGAACATGGTCAGGATCACCCATGGATAATCTTTTGCCCTTTAATATTTTATCAAGATCAAAGCCCTGAACAATATTGATTTTAAAATTTTTTGCACTGGCAGGCACTATCAGCACAAGGCTGTTGCCAAGGATATTGCATTGTGTGTTTTTTTGAATAAGTCCTTTTGCAGCAAGAAAAGACATCCATTTCTTGTTTGCAGAAATATAAACATTGGCAGGCGCTCCTGATTCTATCTGCTTTGCAAGGGTTGATGAAGATGCAAATGACGGGACAAATTTTATTTTTGTTTGATGTGAAAATAATTTTCCGATTTCATCCACTGCATTGATTGTGGACCCTGCTGCAAAAACTATCACCTTTTTTGCCTGGGCTGCATTTATTGTGTTGGAACAGATAAAAACATAAAAAAATATCAATAAAATAGTTCTGGAAATTTTCATGATATGGTCATTCCTTATATTAGTTGACTTTAGGTGTTTATTTATAGTAATTATGTTTAAACACGTCAAGTAATATTTGTAAAGTACATCTTTTAGTATTTTTTATATGCATTATTTATGTTATATTAACCACTTTGGATGTAAATAATGTTATTTGAATCTGCAAAGGAATGATAAACAGATGAGTAAATTCAAGGATTCCGGCATTATATGTAGATTAAAAGAGATTCGCAATAAGAAAAAAATAACCCAGACAAAACTTGCCAAACTTGTGGGAGTAAAAAGACAGGCGATCTATGATCTGGAAGCAGGTCGCTACCTGCCCAATACATCCATTGCCCTGAAACTTGCAAAAATTTTAAATTGCAGTGTGGAAGATATTTTTGTGGAAGAATCCATGGATTCCCAGCCTGTTGTTCTGGTTGATGACCATGATACAATGGACCCAAGGGTGCGCCTTGCAAAAATACGCAATATTGTTTATGCCTACCCCCTTTTAAGGGATTTTTCCATGGGTGATGAGATGAAAGCAGCTGACGGACTGCTTTCTCCCTGCAATACCATGGCAACAATGCTGAACTCAAATGATTATTTGAAAAATACTGCTGTGCTTTTAGGATGTGACCCTGCGTTTTCAATCCTTGGACACCATGTGCAGAAAACCGGCATAGATGCTGATGTTTATTGCAGGTTTGCATCAAGCAAAAAATCATTGACCCAATTGGCAAAAGGACAGGCACACCTTGCAGGAATCCATATGCATGATAAAGGCGGCATTGACGGAAACCAGGAATTAACCGAAAAATTGCTGAAAAATTTCAAGGGTGTTCTTGTTGCTTTTTCTTTTTTTGAAGAAGGCTTGTTGGTTGCAAAGGGCAATCCCTTTGATATTCGTAAACCAGAAGACCTTGCCCAAAAACAAATCCGCTTTGTAAACAGGGAAAAAGGTGCAGCTTTGCGCCATCTTTTAGATGATCTTGTTTGTGAATCTGATATACCTTTCTCAGAAATCAATGGGTATGATAATATTGTTTTAAATCATTCCCAGGGCGCCCAGAAAATATTGCATGGTGTCTGTGATGCAGCTCTTGGTTTAAAAGCTGTTGCCACGGCTTTTAATCTTGGTTTTGTCCCTCTTTCCAGGGTAAGGTGTGACCTTGTAATCCCCTGGGATCTTCTGGATCATACAGGTGTTAAAACTGCCCTTGACACACTTCAAAAACAATCATTTAAAAATGAATTAAGCTCTATTCCGGGATATGATTCCTCCTGTACCGGAAAAATAATCAAGGAATTTTAATTAAAAATAATTTTTGAATGGTGACCGGAAACTGGAGACGGTCTGTAAAGGTTGGTTCTGCGTGGTAGTTTAGAGCACAATCCCCTTTTTGTCCCTTGTTTAGAATAGTTAAATATAAGGGTGCGGAATATGAGATTTATCAAGATTTAAGGTTTGATTTTGTCGTTCTATCAGGATAGTATTCATTTTGACGGGTTTCCTGTTTTTGATTTTGTTTTTTGCCAACGCTCAAAGATTAACTGTATTTTTGAAAGGTGAAATTGAAAGAGTTTAGTAAATGGAAAATAAAGAAAAACAAGTGAAATCTAAAAAGCGTGTTACCGACTATGGAGAAGTGTTTACATCTGAAAGAGAGGTAAATGCCATGCTTGATTTGGTAAAGCAAGAAACAGAAAGAATTGATTCTCGTTTTTTAGAACCTGCATGTGGAACCGGTAATTTTCTTGTTGAAATATTATGGCGAGAGTTAGCTGTTGTAGAACAAAGATATAGTAAAAACCAAATTGAATATGAACGCTATGCTGTTATTGCTGTTTCAAGCATATACGGAATTGATTTATTACAGGATAATATAGAGGAGGCAAAAAACGCCTTTTTGATATTTTCAATGAACAATACACAAAAAAATATAAAAGCAACTGCAAAGAAAAATGCAAAACCAGTGTGAAATTTATACTAAAACAAAATATTTTGCGAGGTGATGCATTGACGTTCTTAACGGATAATGATGAACCTATTGTGTTTTCCGAATGGTCTACTGTAAATGGAAGTATGACAAAAAGAAGAGATTTTACACTCAACAATTTGCTTGGAGCAGAGGCAATGAAAGGTGATGGAGGTCTTTTTGAAGAATTTTATGATACAGACCCTAAATTATATAGATTTGATGAAAATGGTTACATATCATTTGATAAATTAGAAAAAAATCATTCATTTGTTAATGATTGGAAAATTTTTATCCCTTATGCAAGTCCAGGAAACGATAGCTATCCACATTTAATTTTAAGTAAGCCTATTGTTGCAGGCGTTAATACCTGTTGTACTGAAACCTATTTAATTATAGGTCTCGTTTCTTCAGAAATAAGAGCTAAAAACATTGCTCAATATATGGTCACATCTTTTTTTAGATTTATGGTCTTGTTAGCTAAAAGCACGCAACACATTACACAAAAAACATATGTTTTTGTTCCAATGCAAAACTTTGATGAAACTTGGACAGACGAAAGATTATATCAAAAGTATGGAATAACGAAAGAAGAACAGGAATTTATCGATACATTAATAAGACCAATGGATATAACTTATGAGTAATAATGAAATAATAATCTACACAACTGAAGATGGCAAAGTTAAAATTGAAACTCATTTTAAGAATGAGACTGTTTGGCTTAATATTGACCAGATAGCGGAACTTTTTCAAAAATCCCGTTCTACTATAAACGAGCATATTCTTAATATTTATAAAGAACAGGAGCTTGAAAAAGAGGATTCAATGAGAAAAATCGGAAATTCCGATTTTTCTACCAAACCTACTAATTTTTACAATCTCGATGTGGTTATTTCGGTTGGTTACAGGGTGAAATCACATAGAGGCATACACTTTAGAAAATGGGCTACAGCTCTTATCAAAGAGTATCTGATAAAAGGCTTTGCAATGAACGATGAACTGTTAAAAGAAGCAGGGGGCGGAAACTACTTTGATGAACTTTTGGCTCGTATTCGTGATATTCGTTCATCTGAAAAGGTATTCTGGCGAAAGGTTTTGGATATTTATGCTACAAGCATAGATTATGATCCAAATACAGAACAGTCAATATTATTTTTCAAAACAGTGCAGAATAAAATGCATTGGGCTGTTCATGGAGAAACAGCAGCTGAAACAATCTACAAACGAGTAAACTCTTCAAAAAAGCATATCGGGCTAACAAATTTTAAAGGCGAAATACCTACAAAACAGGAGATTGAAATTGCTAAGAATTATTTATCGGAAGATGAATTGAATATTTTGAATAGAATGGTAACTGCATTCTTAGAAATTGCAGAAATTCAAGCATTAGACCGTACTCCTATGTATATGGTTGATTGGATTAAGCAGTTAGATGCTTTTTTAAAGATGACAAACAAAGATATTTTACAGCATTCAGGAACAATAAGTCATCAAAAAGCCATAAAAAAAGCATCTACTGAATACGAAAAATATAAAGAAAAAATAAAAAATAGAATTACGCAAGTTGAAAAGGATTTTATAAAACAATTGGAAAATAGCACTAAAAGGTTAAAAGAATGAGCAAAAAAGAATTTTTCCCGAAACGACCTCAAGCAAAACCAACAATTTATGCTTACATTAATGAATGATGCCAACGCTGAAAGAAAGAGCTAACAAAATTTGGAAGAAAAAGGAAGAAATTACATCAAATGTATCAACTATTTCAGGATACAATAAGAGGCTGTTTGAGAAGATATCTGATTTTTACATTGATTGCACTTGTGTTCGTTACAAGCCTATGCTTTACCAAAGGAAGTGACGCACAAGAAAAGGATTTTCCTTTTCACTCAGGTGAAAAACTGGTCTTTGAAGCAAGATGGGGCGTTATTCCGGCAGGTGAAGCTGTTATTGAGGTATTGAAAGAACAAGAGATAAATGGTGTCAGATGCCGGCATTTTGCAATAAGTTTAAAGACATATCCGTTTATAGATATTTTTTATAAAGTCAGAGACACCATTGATTCTTATACAGATATGGAAATGACCCATTCGGTCTTATATAAAGAAAAAAAACGCGGCAAAAGAAAAAAAGATGTTGTTATCAATATGGATTGGGAAAAAAAACAAGCCGTATATTCAAAAAACGGGAAAATAAAAAAAACCATTTCCATATTGCCTGGTTCCTTTGACCCTTTATCAGTATTTTTTGCCTTTCGCATTCATGAATTAAAAAAAGGATTAAATATCAATATATCGGTGACAGATGGGAAAAAATGTGTCAATGGGGTAGCAAGAGTCATAAAAAGAGAAAAAATAAAGGTAAATGGCAAGATCTACGACACTTATTTAGTGGAGCCTGATTTAGAGCACATCAAAGGCGTGTTTGAAAAAAGCAAAAATGCCAAACTTCAATTATGGGTCACTGCGGACAAATACCAGATGCTTGTCAGGGTAAAAAGCAAAGTCATTATTGGAAGTTTTGTGGGAGATCTTATTTCTGTCGAGGGCATTGGAGAAAAAAAGCAGAAAACAACCCTGCCTGAATAAATAGATTTTATTGAATTATATCTAAAGCTTTGGTATTTAGAGTTATTAAGCTTATATTGTGCTGTTAATTTCAAGTTAAGGTTATTTTAAGATGTCCATTGTTCAAAAGAGGAAAAAAACGCGCCAGATAAATATTGGTTCTGTAAAAATAGGAAATGGTGCACCTGTTGCTGTTCAGTCCATGACCAATACATATACCCAGGATGTTACATCCACAGTGTCCCAGATAAACCAATTATCAAAAGCAGGCTGTGAAATTATAAGGATTGCCATACCTGACATGGATGCAGCCCTTGCCGTAAAAAAAATCAAGAAGCAAATTGATATTCCCTTAATTGCAGATATTCATTTTGATTATAAACTTGCCATTGCAGCAGCAGAAAACGGGGCAGATGCCTTGAGAATCAATCCGGGCAATATCGGAGCAAAATCAAGGGTTGAAAAATTAGTCCAATGTGCAAAAAATAATGGAATTTCAATCAGAATAGGTGTAAACTCCGGGTCTCTTGAAAAAGACATTGAAAAAGAATTTGGCAATGGTGCAAAAGCCATGGCAAAAAGTGCTGAACAAAATATTGATCTGCTTCGGAGCATGGATTTCCATGACTTAAAGATATCAGTTAAGGCATCTGATGTTTCAAGAACCGTGGAAGCATACAGGCTTGTGTCATCCATGACAGATTTGCCGCTGCATCTTGGGGTCACGGAAGCAGGTGGACTGTACGCCGGGATTTCAAAATCAGCAATAGGCATTGGTATGCTGCTTGCCGAGGGTATTGGGGATACAATGCGGGTTTCCTTAACAAGGGACCCTGTTGAAGAGATAAGAACAGCATGGGAGATTTTAAGAGCCCTTGATATAAGAAAAAGAGGGGTTGAAATAATATCCTGTCCCACATGCGGAAGATGCAGGATTGACCTGTTTGATATTGCGGAAAAAGTTGAAAAGTCTTTGCTTAATATTAAGGTTCCGGTTAAGATTGCAATTATGGGCTGTGTGGTAAATGGTCCTGGTGAGGCAAAAGATGCTGATATCGGGATAGCAGGTGGAGATGGCATTGGTATTTTATTTAAAAAAGGAAAACTTGTAAAAAAAATTCCTCAGGATAAGCTTATAGATGTGCTTTTAGAGGAAGTTGAAAAATATACTAAGACCTGGAGGAAATTAAATGGGGAAAAAGGTTAAAACTGCAATAACGCCAACAAGAGAAGAAAATTATCCTGCATGGTATCAGGAGGTTATTAAAGCTTCTGATATGGCTGAACATTCTGCTGTAAGAGGATGTATGGTAATTAAACCCTGGGGCTATGCCTTGTGGGAAAATATGGTAAAAGTCCTTGATGAAATGTTTAAAAAAACAGGCGTTAAAAATGCATATTTTCCTTTATTTATTCCCAAGTCATATCTTGAAAAAGAGGCTGAACATGTTGAAGGATTTGCAAAAGAGTGTGCAATTGTAACCCACCATAAGCTTGAGCAGGATGAAAACGGTAAATTGATTCCGGCAGGAAAGCTTGCAGAACCCTTGATAGTACGCCCTACTTCAGAAACAATTATTGGAGAATCCATGTCAAGGTGGATAACAAGCTATCGTGATCTGCCACTTTTACTTAATCAATGGGCAAATGTTGTAAGGTGGGAGATGAGAACCAGACTTTTTCTCAGAACAAGTGAGTTTCTCTGGCAGGAAGGGCATACTGCCCATGCAACAGAAATGGATGCAAGAGAGCGCACCATGATGATGCTGGATGTTTATACAAAATTTGTCCAGGATTATCTTGCAATGCCTGTTATCCAGGGCAATAAAACAGAATCAGAAAGATTCCCAGGAGCTGTTGATACCTTGTGCATTGAGGCTATGATGCAGGATAGAAAAGCTCTCCAGGCAGGCACCTCGCATTTTTTAGGACAGAATTTTGCCAAGGGCTCCAATATTAAATTCCAGGATGAAGATAAAAATGAAAAATTTGTTTATACAACTTCCTGGGGCACGTCAACAAGGATGATAGGCGGGCTTATCATGACTCACAGTGATGATGATGGCATTATTATGCCGCCAAAGGTTGCACCGTCTCATATTGTTCTTATTCCAATTATAAGAAAACCCGATGAAAAAAGAAAAATAATAGAATATTGTACGACCATTGCTGATGCTTTAAAAGATAAAGAATATGCCGGAAGAAAAATTATTGTTGAAATAGATGATAGAGATATTGGTGGAGCAAGGGGTTGGGAATGGATTAAAAAAGGTATACCCATCAGGGCGGAAATAGGTCCAAGAGACATGGAAAATGATTCTGTTTTCATGGGCAGAAGAGATAAATCTCCTAAAGACAAACAATCTATCAAAAGAGAAGAGTTTATTAATAAGGCAATTGATATTCTGGATGATATACAAAATAATTTGTATAATAGAGCCATTGCATTTAGAAAAGAAAATACCCATGAGATTGATGATCAAAAACAATTTTATGATTTTTTTACACCTCCTCCTGAAGCCGAAGGGATACATGGAGGCTTTGTCCATGCTCATTGGTGCGGTTCTTCCAAATGCGAAGAAAAAATTAAAAAAGATCTTTCTGTTACCATAAGGTGTATTCCCTTTAGCAGTACAACAGAACAGGGTAAATGCATTTGCTGCAATAATACAAGCAGCAGACGGGTTTTATTTGCAAAAGCGTATTAGCATTATTTAAAAATGATCAGAATAACAGACATTCTTGATAAAATATTAGAGCATAACCCTGATGCTGAACTAGATATAATTGACAGAGCATATATCTATTCGGCAAGGGTGCATGATGGGCAGATACGTCTTTCAGGAGAGCCTTATTTGTCACATCCCCTGGAGGTTGCTGCAATTGTGGCAGATATGAAGCTTGACGTGGAAAGTGTTGCTGCGGCATTGCTCCATGACGTTGTTGAAGATACCCATGCAACAGCTGAAGATATTGAAGAGATGTTTGGTCATGATGTTGCTCATATTGTGTCAGGAGTCACAAAACTTTCCAAACTTACATTTTCAACAAAAGTTGCACACCAGGCAGAGAGTCTGAGAAAAATGATTCTGGCAATGGCTGATGACTTAAGGGTTGTGCTTATAAAACTTACTGACAGAGTCCACAACATGAGGACCCTTAAATATCATAAAAGTGCAGAAAAACAACGGGCAATTGCCCAGGAAACCCTTGATATTTATGCCCCTATTGCTGCACGCCTTGGAATATTCTGGATAAAACAGGAGCTTGAAGATATTGCTTTTTATTATACTCTTCCCGATGAATATGACAGAATTAACAGCCTTGTAAATAAGGCAAAGGAAGAAAAAGAAGAATATATTGCAATTGTTAAAAAAAAGCTTGAGGAAGAGATACATAAAACAGGATTTAGCGCTGATATCAAGGGGCGGTTTAAAAACCCTTACAGCATTTACCATAAAATGCTTTCCCAGGATCTTGAATTTGAAGAAATCTATGATGTCATAGCTTTTAGAATAATTCTTGATTCGGTTACTGAATGCTATGCCATTATGGGATTGATTCATTCTTTGTGGACTCCTATTAATAATAAAATTAAGGATTATATTGGCAGTCCCAAGCCCAATATGTATCAATCTATTCATACAACTGTGATAGGTCCATCCGGTGAAAGAATCGAAATACAGATACGCACCTGGGAAATGCATCAAATTGCAGAGTCAGGTGTTGCAGCTCATTGGAGCTATAAAGAGGGTATGAAAATTGAGCAGGGAACCAATGAAGCCTTTGCCTGGATAAGAAATCTTGTTGAAAATCAGGAAAATTATAAAGACCCTGATGAGTTTATAGAAAATGTCAAAATAGATTTGTTCCCAGATGAAATTTATGTGTTTACCCCATTGGGAGAGATCAGAACCTTACCAAGGGGCGCAACTCCAATTGATTTTGCCTATTTAATCCATACTGAAGTAGGTCATTCCTGTAAGGGCGCAAAAGTAAACAGCGCGCTTGTACCGCTGTCATCAAAGCTCAAGACCGGAGACAGGGTTGAGATCATCACATCCAAAACCCAGTCACCAAGCCCTGACTGGCTTCATATTGTTAAATCTGTAAAAGCCAAAAGCAAGATACGTCAATGGCTCAATGCCAAAGAAAAAGAGAGAAGTGTTTCTCTTGGCAAAGAAATGTGTGAAAAAGCTTTCAGGAAAAAGGGTCATAGTTTTAATAAAGCATTTCGAACCAATAAAATTGAAGAAGTATCCAAGAGTTTTGGTTTTGAAAAAGAAGAAGAACTTTTAGCCCAGGTGGGGTTTGGAAATATTACACCCATACAGGTCCTAAACAAAGCTGTGCCTGATCTTGAAAAAAATGAAATTAGGAACAAGCCCCTTTTTAAGAAATTATTGCCAGGCAAAAAAAAGAATAAAGACCATACAGGGGTTATTGTCAAAGGGCTTAATGATATTCTTGTCAAATTTGCAAAATGCTGCAATCCTCTTCCGGGCGACCCCATTGATGGATATATTACCATTGGTGAAGGAGTAACAATACATAGAAAAAATTGTGTTAATATATTAAAAATGAGCCCGGAACGACAGATAGATGTATCCTGGAGCAGTGATGATAATAAAGATCAGTATTTTGTAAGTTTAAGGATTCGATGTGTTGACAGACCTGGTCTGCTTGCTGATATGGCAAATGTAATAAGCAATAATAAATCAAATATCCAATCAACACGCTCTGAGACATCAGAGGTGGGGATTGGATATTTTTATTTTACTATTACAGTTGAAAACTCAGCCCATCTTCAAAAAATAATATCAGAACTTAAAAAGATAAAAAAGGTTAAAGATGTTAAGAGGGTAGTAATCAACCAATAGATTATAATTCTTTTGGGGTCACTGTTTTTTTAACAACTTTTCCTGATTTAATACAATTTGTGCAGGCATTTATTTTTTGAACTTTTCCATTGAAAACCGCACGAACTCTTTGTAAATTTGGATTAAATCTTCTTTTGTTTAAATTATGTGCATGACTCACATTGTTACCGGTCATTGGTTTTTTACCGCAAATATCACATTTTCTAGACATATCAATACTCCTAACAAGAGATAATTATTTCATTATCATTATTTCAAAAAATTAACCCAACGAATATATATTAAATTTTATTATTTGTAAATACATTTTTTGAATGCAATCAGGTTTTAAGTTCTGTTTACAACCACAATCTTATTTGATACTAATTTATTTGTGCCTGGGACCAATTACACAATTTGCATTTTAAACAGGTCGAATTTTGATTTTTACAGCCCAGGATGGCAAAAGCAGCATTGAAGCCCGCTATGAAGATGAGACCCTCTGGCTGACACAAAAACTTATGGGTGAGCTTTTTGCTGAGATAAGAGAAATTTTGATGCTCAAAGATAATAATGAAACAAACATGGCTGGCAGATCTAAAAATTTTTTATGAATCAGCTTGTGATCGCTGGTTAAATAAAGGGAACGTTCAGGGTGAGCAATAAAATAATTAAAAATATAACAAAATCATCAGAGACCATGAAAATGGATAATAATAACCTTCAGAAATTTTCAAACTTTGTAATTTTCCAAACTTCTACCGGTAAGGTAAATATTGATGTATTTTTTTATAATGAG